>JAESSK010000028.1 GCA_016764155.1 Rhizobiaceae bacterium | reverse complement strand
TCGACCACGCCGATGAACCTCACATTGGAAAAAGCGCTTTCTTATATCAACGATGATGAAGTGGTAGAAGTAACCCCTTTATCGATTCGTATGCGCAAATTTCTGCTGGATCGTCACGAGCGTAAAAAAGCTTCACGGGGAAATTAGGATAACTAAACCCTGATTGGGTTATCCGACTTATCCACATCGAGTGATGTAAAAAAATCAATGATACGCAATAAATTTTGCGTATCACACGTTTTTTGCCTGTCCCCTCTTGTTGGTTAACATTCTATTAACGTATGGTCGTGTCATGAGCACGATTACCACCGAGATACGAAGGGCAAAGCCCGAAGATGCACAGGGGATCGCTGATGTGCATGATGTTGCTTGGCAAAATGCCTATGCGGGTATCGTTCCTTATAAATCCCTGTCGCAAATGATCCGCAGGCGTGGTGCCTCATGGTGGAAAAATGCCATTGTTAAGGCGACCATCATTTTAGTGGTTGAAATTGACGGCGATATTGCGGGTTACGCTACCCTTGGCAACAACCGCGTCAGCACTTTACCCTTCGATGGGGAAATTTATGAAATCTATATGCGCCCTGAATATCAAGGCGTTGGCTTTGGTTCGAAACTGTTTCTTGCAGCACGCAATGAGTTGCAGCGTCGTGGCCTTAGCGGTTCTACCGTTTGGGTATTGGCCGATAATGAGCAGGCGATCTGCTTTTATGAAAATGCAGGTGGACGCGCTGTCGCCAAGGGTTCTGAAAACTTCGATGGCGAATCTCTGGTAAAGCTAGCCTACGCTTGGGACTGACGTTCGTCAGATTTTCTTTCTCACGGCAATCCTCACATTTTTGATGCATGTCTCCGACATGACGCGTTCAGGCCTGCGAAGCGCGGCGCAGCTAGCGCCGGATGGCTCTTCGCCGTCTTGAACCTTAGCCCAATGGATAAAAATTTTTAATTGATGCTACCAGCGTATTTGCTTTTTTTGCCGTGATATTGTGGTCTGTCTATGCCGCATCTGAAATNGCGTGCGAATGTGTCTGCTATGTCGCGAGCCAGTACGTTTGCGGCTCTNTTGGCCAGGGCGTCCACATAGCCGACGATGCAGGAATCTGGGTAGTCATCGCTCCCCACGGTTGAGATCACCAATACCTGGCCNTCATAGGCCTTGCTTGGGCTGCCGGTATTTGGGTCGGCGTTTTCGATGAACCAGCGTAAAATGNCAGCGTACGGCGTTCTGCCGTTCAAACGCCATTCAATGACTTTATTGATCCGGTTGAATTCGGAAAAGCNTTGCCATTGTTCAAATGGNTTTTCTACAAACCCGAATTGCACCATCTGNCTTAGATCGCCCTCGGCGAAATGTACNGGATAGTCCTTGTAGCCCGTGCAACGGGCNGTGCCNCCNNCAACATTTTNGCCGTAGAATTTGCAATCNGTTTCAATGTTGAGATTGCTATAGGCGCTGGTGATGTTCGCGGTCAAAGCGGGGGTAGTGAAAATCAGGGCAGTTAGNAACAGTGAGATTCTAAGCATTGCATTACCTTTTTAGTAATCTTGCCCCTGATAATCTTGCCTTGTTAGTAGACGTTTGGATAGACGTATAGGACGATGACGCGGCGGACGAAGAAAATTCCGAGGATNAACATAATCGGTGAAACGTCGAGTGAACCNAGATTCGGCATGANTTTCCTGATCCTGCTCAATAGTGGCTCGGTTGCCTGATGCAGGAAATTGGCGATGGAACCAACGAATGGGTTTCCGGCATTTATGACATTGAATGCGTAAAGCCACGAGAAAATCACCGAGGCGATGACGATCCACCAATAAAGGTCCAGAATCAATAAAACGACTTCAAGTATGGCGCGCATGGTTTTCTTCCTGTTGTATTTCCGTCATTTTATGACTTAGACCCTAATTAGGTATGAAAAAATAATGCTTCAAGCTTTTTCCTTGCTGGAACCAAGCGGACAGCGATTCATTGGGTGATTTTCGGCTGGTCCGACCCATTGGTAAAGGAATTTTTTCATCCATTTTAAAACCGGTGCATCATATTGCAAGCGCCCGGCCATTTGCTCGGCACGGTTTTGTGCCCCGTTGAGGGAAAACCGTCTGGCGCCCTTGGTGGTCCAGCGGTTGAGCATCATATAGGTCAGTTCCGTGTGAAATTGCAGGCCGTAAATGTTTTGGCCGCAACGGATGGCCTGATTTTCATATTCAGGGCTGCTGGCTAAAAGTTCGCAGCCAGATGGCAGGGTAAATCCCTCACGGTGCCATTGGTAAATCATTTCTGGCCATTCTTCGATCAGATCTCTGCCGGCATCGGTTGGAAATATTGGATAATAACCCACTTCGGCAAATTCTCGCTCATTGGGCATGACGCTGCCACCGAGATGTTTGGAGAGCATTTGCGCCCCAAGGCAAATCCCTAAAAAGGGTTTGTCTTCCTTCATGGGAACGCCGATCCAGTCGGTTTCGCGGCTGACATATTCGTCATTGTCGTTGGCGCTCATGGGGCCGCCGAATATCACCGCCCCGGCATATTCTTCCATGGTTTCAGGCAATTGGTCACCAAGCGGTGGGCGACGAGGCTCTAGCTCATAACCGAGATTTTGAAGTTCCATGCCCACCCGGCCCGGGGTGGAAATTGGCTGATGCAAAATCACCAATATTTTGGGTGCGCCTGGTCGTTTGATATAATGGAAATATGCCAATCAGGACGCCTTTTCTTCACGGCGTCTGCGCACACGCTGTTTTAAAATCATCCGCTCGCGTTGGGAAACGCCTAGCAATTCTGCTACGCGCCAGACGATGTTATCTTCCAGCTCGTGGACAATGCCATCTGCATAAACCATCTCCCACATATGTTCGACGATGGTAACGCGTTCTTCTTCTTCAAGGTTTTGCTTCAATACGCTGGTAAAGCCATAAAGATCAATGGCTTCCAAATCCGCCAGATGGGCGTCTTCAATCAGCAATTTGGTTTCTTCGACTGAAAGATCAAAATGGGATGAAAGGATGGTTTCCATATGGGTGCGTTCCTCGTCATCAATCACCCCATCGGCGGCAACCACGTGAAACATCAAGGCAGCTTCGGCAAGACGGCGGTCGCCTGCCTCAAAATGGCGAATGGTTTCAGGTTCCGAGCGTAATTCAGCAAGGAATGTTTTTAAAGCATTGAACATGGTGGGACCAGTAACTGAGCGAGGAAAATATCAACCAATGCCCAATTTATAGGGCAAACGGCTTGTTGCCAAGTTTTTATTGGCTCACAGCATATCCTCGGAATTCTTGGTGGCATGTCTTTGACATGACGCTTAGGCCTCCACATGGGTGGCGCAGCTAGCTCTGGGTGGTTTTCTCCGCCATGAACGTATGGTTCAGAGTGGAATTTGGATGTTTTAAACGTCGTCTAGGGCATAGCCCATGCCGCGGACTGTGCGGATGGGATCTTCGCCACCGGTGGCTGTGAGGTTCTTGCGCAGGCGGCCCACATGGACGTCGACNGTGCGGAAATCTACTTCGATATCGCGGCCCCAGACCCGGTCCAATAATTGTTCGCGGCTCCAAACCCTACCTGGTTTTTCGAGGAATGTGGTCAGCAGGCGAAATTCGGTTGGCCCAAGTTTNAGTACCTTATCGCCTCTGGTGGCTTTNTGATTTTCCGGATCNAGGCGGATATCGCGATATTGCAGTATTTGGCCTGCTTTGCCGGGGCTTGTGCGACGCAAAAGGGCATTAATTCGNGCCAGCAATTCCTTCACGGCATAAGGTTTGACCACATAATCATCGGCACCTGTATCAAGTCCGCGAATCCGGTCGCCTTCTTCGCTTCTGGCGGTGAGCATGATGATGGGAATGGCTTTGGTTTCAGACATTTTGCGTAACCGGCGNCACACTTCAATGCCNGAGACTGAAGGTAGCATCCAATCCAGAAGGATTAAATCNGGNAATTGCTCTTCAGCCAGCAAAATGGCTTCGTCGCCATCCATTGCCTTGATGACTGCNTAGCCTTCGGCGGNCAAATTATAATCCAGCACCTCAATTTGTGAGGGCTCATCCTCGACGATCAGAATGGTTGGGCTGTCGATGGCGGGTTTCAATTTGATTATTCCGCTTGTTTCTTGGTGGGATCAAAATTCAGATGGGATGTGTTGCCGGTGGTTGGACGTCCAGTATCGGTCTGGGTGCCGCTGACCAGATATTGTATCTGCTCGGCAATGCTGGTTGTGTGATCGCCCATGCGTTCAATATGCTTGGCAATCGATAATAGATGGGTGCTTGGGGTAATGTTGCGCGGGTCTTCCATCATATAGGTCAGCAATTCGCGAAACAGGGTATTATACATTTGATCCACGTCACCATCGCGGACACGAACGGCTTCCGCTTTGTCCGGATCGCGCACGATATAGGCGTCCAGCACATCTTTGACCATGGTTTGTACTACGCGGCACATGCGATCAAGGGTGGCGGTTGCAGAACCAAGCTTGCCGGCCTGGGCTAGAATGGGGATGCGTTTGGCGATGTTTTTTGCGTAATCTCCGATACGTTCCAGATTGGATGCAACTTTCAGTACCGCGACCACGGCGCGCAAATCTTGTGCTTTGGGCTGGCGTAAAGCCAATACGCGCACAACCGCATTATCAAGTTCTGCTTCCAGCGCNTCAATATCNCGNTCTTTGANAATGATGGCTTCCGCCANTTCCACATCNCGGTTTTTTAATGCGAGGGCTGCGTCAACGATCTGNGCTTCAACCAAGCCGCCCATTTCCATGATCTGGTTCTCAATTTGCGCCAGATCATCGTCGAAGGCTTTTACAATATGTTCCTGATTCATGTNTTCGTTCCTCAACCAATACGGCCGGTGATATAGCTTTCGGTGCGGGGATCTTGTGGGGTGGTGAATATCTGTTCGGTCTCGCCCGCTTCAACCAGATTTCCCATATGGAAAAAGGCTGTTTGCTGGGAGACGCGCGCTGCCTGCTGCATGGAATGAGTAACGATGACGATGGTGTAATTCTCGCGCAATTCGTCGATCAATTCTTCAATTCTTGCGGTGGCAATCGGATCAAGGGCAGAGCAGGGCTCATCCATCAAAATAACTTTGGGTTCAACGGCAATGGCGCGTGCAATGCAAAGGCGCTGCTGCTGTCCGCCGGAAAGGCCGGTACCCGGATCATCAAGGCGGTCACGGACTTCTTCCCAAAGGCCCGCTTTTGTAAGGCTGCGTTCGACAATATCCTTTAATTCACCTTTGGTTTTGACCAGATGGTGAATGCGCGGGCCGTAAGCGACGTTTTCGAAGATTGATTTTGGAAACGGGTTTGGCTTTTGAAAAACCATGCCCACTTGCGCGCGCAAGGATACCACATCAACTTTTGGGTCATAGATATCCTGTCCGCCGATTTTGATCTCGCCTTCAACCCGGCAGATATCGATCAGATCGTTCATGCGGTTGATGCAGCGTAAAAAGGTGGTCTTTCCGCAACCGGACGGGCCGATGAGCGAAGTGACCTTATTGGCAGGAATATCCAGTGTGATACCGTTTAACGCCTGTTTGTCGTCGTAATACACGTCCACATTACGGGCGGTGATTAGCGGTTTAGTTTCCATTGCGGGAACCTCAACATCGGAATTTTTCTTTTCGGCAGCTATGTTCATGTTCATCTCTTAAAATCTCTGCTCAAATTTACGACGCATAATGATTGCAACAAGGTTCATTAGTACCAAAAATACCAGTAGAACCAAAATTGCAGCGGAAGTTTTTTCCATGAAGCCGCGTTCAGGACTGTCAGCCCATAGGAAAATCTGCACTGGAAGGGCTGTGGCCTTATCAAGGACGCCAGTTGGGATATCTACGATAAAGGCAACCATGCCGATCATCAACAAGGGGGCTGTATCGCCAAGTGCGCGGGCCATGCCAACGATGGCACCGGTTAACATGCCGGGAAGGGCCAGTGGCACCACGTGGTGAAAGGCTGCCTGAACCTGGCTTGCGCCTATGCCCAATGCAGCTTCGCGAATGGAAGGCGGCACGGCACGCAATGATGCGCGCGATGCGATGATGATGGTGGGCAGTGTCATCAGCGACAATACCATGCCACCCACAAGGGGGGACGAGCGCGGTAGGCCGAAGACATTCAAAAATACCGCAAGACCTAAAAGGCCAAATACAATGGAGGGAACGGCAGCAAGATTGTTGATGTTAATTTCAATCAAGGTGCTCCAGCGGTTCTTTTTGGCGAATTCTTCCAGATAGATAGCCGCCATAATGCCAATCGGAAACGACATCAGGAAACATATGAGCAAGGTAAATGCAGTGCCGACCAGCGCGCTTAATATGCCAGCGAGTTCTGGCTCACGGCTGTCACCGGAGGTAAAGAACCGCGTGTTAAACCGAGTTTCAATGGCGTCGTCCTGTTTCAGCGTCTCAATCCAGCCCACCTGTTTGGCGGTCAATCGTCCGGCAGCACCCTCGTCATCAACCGTGAGATTGCCCTTGATCAACATGTCCATGTCATCAGAGGCAATGAACCAGAATTTCTCTGTACGACCGATGATATCGGGATTGTCCAGCACGTGCTGTTTCAAAGTGAAAGAAGCTTCGGAGCTTAAAAGGGCATATAGTTTGCGCTTATCGCGACGTTTTTTCACATCGGGAAACCGGCTGCGCAAAGCTGCTTTTATCAACCTGGCATAATCAGCTTGGGCCAGATCATTGCGGTCGATTTCGGCTGCGTCGAGATAAACCGGTATCTCAACGTGGGTTTGCCTGAAGGCGCCAATGCCCATCCAGCCAATGGTGCCGACCATGACCACCAGAAAAGAGATCGCTATCAGAATAGACAATCTGCCTATCCATTGAAAACGCAGTTCAGCAGCATGGCGACGGCGCAAAGCCGGGGTTTTTTCGGTAAATATATTACTCATATTGTTCACGATAATGTTTGACTATTTTTTGCGCTG
>JAESSK010000027.1 GCA_016764155.1 Rhizobiaceae bacterium | reverse complement strand
CTCGCGCTCTTCAAATGGCAGTACCAACCCCATATGGTGGCGGTCTTCCGGCACATGGGCCAAACCGCGCGTGCGCAACAGCGCAGGATCTGCGCCGCCGGTGACCGATATGGGTTCACCGTCCAATATCACTTGGCCAGAGAGCGCTGTTTGAATACCGGAAATGGTTTCCAACAGTTCCGATTGGCCATTGCCTGAAACCCCTGCAATGCCGACGATTTCACCGGCGCGAATATCAAAACTCACATTATCCAGCATGATGACGCCGCGGCTGTCTTTCACGGTGAGGTTTTTGACGGCAAGCTTTACTTCTCCCGGTGCAGCCTCTTCCTTATCCACTTGCAGCAATACGGAACGGCCAACCATCAATTCGGCCAGCTCCTCCACATTGGTTTCAGAAGTTTTGCGGGTGGCAACCATGGTGCCTTGCCGCATAACTGAAACCGTATCGGTGATTGCCATGATCTCGCGCAACTTATGGGTGATCAGGATGATGGTTTTACCCTGATCCTTCAATTGCTCCAAAATGCGGAAGAGGTGATTTGCTTCTGCCGGCGTTAGCACACCGGTTGGCTCGTCGAGAATGAGAATATCCGCGCCGCGATAAAGCGCTTTTAGAATTTCAACACGCTGCTGAATGCCAACCGGAAGGTCTTCGATGATGGCGTCTGGATCCACCTCAAGTGCGTATTCTTCTTCCAGCCGTGCCAGTTCCCTGCGGGCATGGGCAATTCCGCTGCCCAGAAAAGGGCCGCCTTCAACGCCCAAAATAATATTTTCAAGCACACTGAAATTATGAACCAGCATGAAATGCTGATGAACCATACCAATGCCAAGCGCGATCGCCTCCTGACTGCTGGAGATTTTGACTGGCTTGCCATTAATTTTGATTTCGCCGGAATCTGCTTGATAAAAACCATAGAGGATCGACATCAAAGTCGATTTCCCGGCTCCGTTTTCGCCGATTATACCGTGAATAGTACCGGGGGCCACGGACATCTGAATGTCGTGGTTTGCGCGGACAGGTCCGAAGCTTTTGTTGATCCCCACCAGTTCAATTGCTGGTGCATCCATATTGCCCGGTCCTCCAACTCGTTACCGAGGGACACGCTAACACGGGAATTCCAATATTTCGAGCCTGTAGGTTCAAATTTATTGGGATGAAATTACGGCCCGTAATCGTCCCATTCGGGAGGATAGGGGATATAGATCAATTCGCCGGGCCCAAGCACATCGGGAACCAGCCCATCAAACGGCCATCCGGCCTTGAGCGCCTTAACGGTTTTGTTCATCACATTCACATCAATGTTACGCTCGGTGCCTTTGAGCCGGTAAGGGCATTTTTTCTTGCTGCAATTTCCGCCATAGGCGAATTGCCAAAGCAGATATGACGTCCAGTTTCCCATAGGGAATACGCCCGAAATGCTTGGCTTATAACGGGGATACCAGATTTTTAAGCGCGATAGGATTGGCAGTTCGGCGTATTTCTTGGCGATTTTGCGCAGGGTTATGGTGTTGGTATAAAGCACTGGATAGCGGCCAAGGCGCTGCTTGATCCGTTTGGCAAAAAGCTCAGCATGTTCCAGCGAGATATAATCGCCAGATTCCACGTCTTCCACATCAATGACAATCATTTCATCCTTTTGTGGATCGGCAAATTCGATGAAATGGTCGGCCTGCTCCACCGGGTTACCCGGTCGACCAAGGTGGTAAGCGCCCCATTTCAGCCCGTGGGATTTAGCAATCAAGCGGCGTGAATGGTATAATTCTTTGGTGACGGTGTATTTGCGCCAGGCAAGCGTACAATATCTATAAACGAGGCTTTTTTTATCAGCCTTGCACCGATAACGCGGCGGCATACCGTCGCTGGCCTTGCCGATGAAAGCTGCAATGCGCTTATCTTTAAGCATTTTTGCCCAGTCANTTGGATTGAATTCATAAGCATCAATCACGATTGCTTTGTCCTTTTGCGCCCAAGGCGCAACAAATTCAGCCGCTTGCGCGGGAAAAGCCAAAAGACAGAGGCTTAATAATATGAAGAAAAATCGATTTGCCATAGATTGCGGATGCGTCCTTCCATGACTCTATCCCATGCGAATTCAATTTGGTTGTTATGCAGCCAAGTTGGCCATATTATGCCTGAAACACGTTTAAATATTGCAAAGATCAGGTAGCACCCATGAATGAAGCNGATAATCAGGCGCTTGAAGAGCAACTAGCCCATCAGGCAAAGATGATTGATGAATTATCAGAACAATTGGCGGACCAATGGAAAACCATTGATGCATTACAAAGTAAGCTGGATCGGCTATCCGAACGATTTGGGGCGCTTGAAGACTTATCCACGCCGGAACCGGAAAANCAGCGCCCGCCGCACTGGTAGNNGTTNNTTGTACTCACTGCATTCTTGTACTCACGGCGTTTCCTCCCTATCGGTCGGGCCTGCGTAAGNGCGGCGCATTAGCGCCGGGTTCCCACGCTCGCCCTTCGGGCTCTCATCTTTGCTCTCACGGGCGTATCCAAGCTTCGCTTGGGCCCTCCGCATGGGCAGCGCATTAGCGCCGGGTTCCCATGCTCGCCTGCGAAACTCGCGTTCTTTTTCCTTGCGAGCACCTAATTTTAAACACAAAAAAACGGGGGCTTTCGCCCCCGCTTCATATTCTGATCTTACAAGCCGAGGCTTAGTAAGGGCATTTTGAATCTGACATATAGTCATGTACTTCAACAGCGCCTGAGATGATGTCGTCAGAAGCTTTTTTCACTGCTGCCATCATAGCGTCATCAACAAGGCTTTTGTTGTTGTCGTCCATTGCATAGCCAACGCCGCCTTCTTTAACGCCAAGAACGCTGAAACCTGCGGTCCATTTGTCGTTTTTCACGTCGTTGATTGCATTATATACAGCAACGTCAACGCGCTTAAGCATTGAGGTTAGAACTGAACCGGGATGTAGGCCATTCTGGTTTGAATCAACGCCAATGCCCAGTTTGCCAGCATCAGCTGCTGCCTGAAGAACACCAAGGCCAGTACCACCGGCAGCATGATAAACCACGTCTGCACCACGATCGAACTGGGATCTTGCAAGTTCACCGCCCTTAACAGGGTTGTTCCATGCAGCACCGGTTGTGCCGGTCATGTTCTGGAAGACTTCTGCATTCATTGTGACAGATTTAACACCGCCCTCATAACCGCAAGCGAACTGACGGATAAGCGGGATGTCCATGCCGCCAATAAAGCCGACTTTGCCGGTTTTTGAAGCAACCGCTGCCATAACGCCAACAAGGTAAGAACCTTCATGGGCTTTAAACAGGATTGAACGCACATTTGGCAGATCAACGACCATGTCTACGATGGCAAATTTTGTGTCAGGAAATTCTTTTGCAACTTTTTCCAAGGCCGCTGCCTGAGAAAAGCCGATGACTACGATTGGATTGTGACCGTCGCGGGCGAAACGGCGCATAGCCTGTTCGCGCTGGGCATCGTTTTGAATTTCAAAATCGCGGTAATCGGTACCGAATTCTTTTTTGTACTGCTCAGCACCGGTATAGGCAGATTCGTTGAAGGATTTGTCGTTTTTGCCGCCCATGTCATAGACAACGGCTGGTTTTACGTCTGCAGCATAGGCGGTAGCCGCCATTGCAACTGATGCAAGCATTCCGAGAATCAAACGTTTCATTTGTTCACCCTGTTGGTTTTATGGCGCCAAGTTATAATCTGGGCGCCTGATTTTTGTTAACACTCTCAAAACACGTCGATATATCAATCTGACGTTTGTTTTGGCGTAAGGGTGATACTAGCGCACATATTTGCGCCTGCAAGCAAAGAATCCCGGTTATCGTTAAATTTGGCGCGAAAACCGGGCGATATGAACGGTTTTTTGGGCAAACCCCATGTCTTTTTTGCCACAAACCTCTAAAATCCTACGNAATNTTCAAATACACATATTTTCAGTACTAATCAGGTCGTNAACGATGTTTGATTTTCCAATTTTAGTGGCCGATATCGGNGGTACTAATGCACGCTTTGCTCTGGTGCNGGATGCGCATTCCCTGCCTGNTCTCAATAGCACGGCCTCGGTCNANGATTNNAAATCTATCGGNGACGCCATTGATGAAGTNGTGCTGGCCAANACCTCCCTNTTGCCNAAAACCATTATTTTNGCGATTGCNGGACCNTTGGANCGTGAAAAAATCAAGCTTACCAATGCNGACTGGACCTTTTCTCCGAAGGANTTGATTGAACGGTTCAACCTTGAAACCGCCGTCATCATGAATGATTTTTCAGCGCAGGCGCTGGCAACCATCGCAATTGACGCCGAGCATTTGATCGAGATTGGTGAGGGGAGGATTGATCCTGATAAACCAAAGGTGGTGGTTGGTCCGGGCACAGGTCTGGGTGTTGCCAGTATTGTACGCGCCGATGGCAAATGGATTATTTTAGCCAGCGAGGGAGGTCATACGGACTTGGGGCCGCGCAGTGAACGCGAATTCCAGATCTGGCCGAATCTGAAAAAAGACCAAGGCCGCATGACCGCAGAACTTGCGATTTCCGGCCCCGGCACAGAAAATCTCTACCGCGCAATAAAAATCACCGATGGTGGAAAAAGCAGCGGCCTCTCTGCTGCAAATATTTCACAGGCAGCTTTGGAAAAAAGTGACCCGGCGGCGGAAGAGGCCGTTTCATTGTTTTTCACTCTGCTTGGTCGTCTTTGCGGTGATCTTGCCCTTACAATGCTTGCGCAGGGCGGGGTTTATATTGCCGGGGGAATCGCCGCCAAACTGGCAGATCAAATCGCCTCCGGGCCGTTTCTTGAGGCTTATCAGGATAAATCACCCAATAGTGCCATTGTTCGCTCCATCGGGGTTCAGGTGATTACCCATCCGCTAGCCGCTCTTGAAGGAATGATTGCCTATGCGAGGGCGCCGGAAATGTGCTTGCTCGATGCGGCGATTGTCGTCCACCGGCAAGAACAACGATAAAGCGTGCCACCGCAGCTATATTCGTCCAAAATTTGCCCGAGAGTCTTTGCAATTAGCGACCACTCGCTTTAATAGAAACTACCTTTAATAAACCGGACGCTAACCCCTTTTGGCTGATAATCAGAAAAATTCCATCCAGAGTGACGAATCTCTGGCCATATTGAAGCGCGTACTGAGCGAAAACTGGCAGAATTACACCTGGCAATACGCGCAGGCTTTTGTGTTGCTAGTAGCTGTATCCGCGAGCACGGCATTTCCCGCTTGGGCCATCTATAACATCGTTGAAGATGTGTTTATGCGCCAAGATCTGGATGTGGCTTATTCCATCTCCTTCGCTATCTTCCTTGCCTTTACGGTTCGAGGGTTGGCTACCTATGGCTATATGTATGTGCTGGGCAAAATCAGTAACAACATGGTGGCGCGCTATCAAAAACGGGTCTATGCGCATCTGCTCAATCTGGGCGTTGGCTTTTATAAAGAAAACCGCTCGGCCTATCTGGTCGGTCAGATAAACCAGAATATTGCCGGTATGCGCGAGATGCTGAACCAGTTTATTACGGTTTTTGCCCGCGATCTTTTGACTTTAATCGCGATGATAGCAGTGATGGTTATTCGCGATCCGTTCATGTCGCTAAGCTCGCTGATGGTGTTGCCGATCATCTATCTTGTTATGTCGCGCTATGTTCGCAAGGTGCGCCGGGTAGCCCGCGAAGCGGTCAATATCAATGCGCGAGTGACCTCTTCTATTGTGGAGACGACTCAAGGTATTGAGGTGGTCAAATCCTTCACCATGGAAGAAGCCCTTAACGGCAATATGGAAAAAATGACCAAAGAGGTCGAAACCCAAGCCAATCATATCGTTCGGCTGAACGCCAAGACAAAACCACCAACGGAAATTCTGGCCGGTTTGGCTATTGCCGGTGTGGTTGCTTATGGCGGATACCGTGTGGCCGAACTTGGACACAGCCCCGGCGGTTTGTTTTCGTTTCTGGTGGCTGCCATGCTGGCCTATGATCCGGCACGCAAACTGGCAAGTTTCAGGGTGTCGTTTGAAAGTTCTCTGGTAAATGCCCGCATGCTATACGAATTGCTGGATACGCCCGAGCGTCAGGCTGACAAGAAAGACGCCAAATCTCTGGAATTGAGCAAGGGAAAAATCGACTTCAAAGACATTACCTTTTCTTACAATGGCGATGAAAATATCCGCGTTCTTCGCGATGTGAGCATTGTTGCAAGGGCTGGCAAAACCACCGCACTGGTCGGCCCGTCCGGCGGTGGTAAATCCACCTTGATTGCCCTGTTGCAACGCTTTCACGACATTAATAAAGGCTCTATCGAAATTGATGGCCAGAATATCGCTGATGTGACAGCGAAAAGCCTGCGCTCCAATATTGCCTATGTCTCGCAACAGCCGATGCTGTTTGAGGGAACAATCATGGATAATATTCGATATGGCCGCCCCGGCGCCGATGATGAAGCAGTGTTTGACGCCGCGAAAAAAGCGCAGGCTCATGGTTTCATTTTAGACCAGAGCCACGGCTATGATACGTCTGTTGCCGAACTTGGCGGCAATTTATCAGGTGGTCAGCGCCAGCGTATCTCTATTGCGCGGGCGATCCTTCGCGACGCGCCAATTCTGATTTTGGATGAGGCCACATCGGCGCTCGATAATGAATCAGAAAAACTGGTGCAAAAGGCGCTGGAACAATTGATGAAAGGGCGCACTACCATCGTTGTTGCCCATCGTCTTTCCACTATTCGCCATGCGGATAATATCGTGGTGATCGATGAAGGCCGGGTTGTGGAACAGGGTTCGCACGACAAGCTGGTCAAGAAAAAGACCGGGATTTATTCCAAACTCTATGCAATCGGTACAGCAACTGCTGAACTTAAGGACGCGGAGATTTAAATGGCAGATATGGAACTTGTAATTGTAGGTGCCGGTGGGCGGATGGGGCAGACCCTCGTTGCGGCTATCGATGCAATGGATGGTGCTGTTGTTTCTGGTGCGATTGAACGGCCAGGCTCAGACGCAATCGGGCAGGATATCGGCCTATTGGCGGGTGTTGGTTCCAATGGCGTATTGGTCACAGATGATGCTAAATTGGCACTTCAAGGCGCTGAGGGTATTGTTGATTTCACCGTGCCTGCTGCTAGTTGCGCCTTTGCTGAAATCGCCGCTGCGGCCGGTATTGTGCATGTGATCGGCACCACCGGTTGCACCGAAGACGATGATGCAAAAATCAAATCTTTTGCCGATAAAGCAACCATCGTTAAATCGGGCAATATGAGCCTCGGAGTGAATTTGCTGGCTATTCTAGTTGAACAAGCTGCAAAAGCGCTGGATGCTGGCGACTTTGATATCGAAGTTCTGGAAATGCATCACAAGCGTAAAGTCGATGCCCCCTCTGGCACCGCATTGCTGCTTGGGGAAGCCGCGGCCAAGGGTCGTGATATAGATTTGAGCGAGAACAGTGTTCGCAGCCGCGACGGCATAACTGGCGCGCGTGAAGACGGTACTATTGGCTTTGCAACCTTACGCGGTGGTTCAGTGATTGGCGAACATTCGGTGATTTTTGCCGGTGACGGGGAACGCATTGAACTGAGCCATATTGCTCAGGACCGCTCGCTATTTGCCAAAGGCGCGATCAAAGCTGCCCTTTGGGCTAGAAATAAACCCCACGGATATTACTCCATGCGCGATGTGCTTGGTATTTAAAGGAACACTTAAATGAGCGGAACATTGGTGCTGGTACGTCATGGCCAGAGTGAATGGAATTTGAAAAACCTNTTNACCGGCTGGCGCGATCCTGATTTGACCGANCTTGGCGTNGAAGAAGCGATAAAGGGCGGCGATTTGCTGGCCAAATATCTGNCCGATCATAATCTCAAATTCGATATCGCCTTTACCAGCGTNCTNATNCGCGCCCANCGCACTTGCAAATTTATTCTCGATGGGGTTGGCCAGAGCGATTTGGAAACCATTGAAGATGAGGCGTTGAATGAACGCAATTATGGCGACCTTGCCGGTCTCAATAAAGATGATGCCCGTAAAAAATGGGGCGAAGAGCAGGTTCATATCTGGCGGCGTTCCTATGACACTCCGCCTCCAGGTGATGATGGTGAAAGCCTGAAAGATACCGGCGCGCGCGTATGGCCATATTATATGCAGGAAATCCTGCCTCGCGTGATGCGCGGCGAAACCGTGCTGGTTGCAGCCCATGGAAACTCGTTGCGCTCATTGGTGATGATTTTAGATCGGATGACGACAGAGACCATACTCGGCCTGAATATCGCGACGGGTGTTCCCATGGTCTATAAATTGAACGCTGATACAACGGTCGCATCGAAAGAAATTCTGGATTAGTTTAGTTTGTTTGTTCTCACGGGCGTTTCCTCTGCATTTTTAGTAGCATGTCTCCAACATGACGCTCAGGCCCTCCGTATGGGCGGCGCAGCCAGCGCCGGGTGGCTCTTCGCCACCTAAGCTGAGTCAGACGTGAACTAGTTTTTCATCAATTCCAGAATTTTGCTGATTGAATTCCAATTTCTGGCCGTTCCCCTCACTTTGAGATTTTTCTCGATGAATGCGAGGTTGAATTTCGAGCGGCCCGATCCATCGGTATAATAGACGTAAAGCACATCGCCAATTATCTGGATTTCCTCAGGGCCTTCATATTGCATGAGGGAGTTGATCGCTTCGGAAGCCGGGATTTCTGACAGGAATATCCCGTTAAGAAATTTTGCTTCCCTCTCCTCATTCAGTGGGAATGGGAGTTTGGCTATTACGTCGATCATCTCTTCCACACAGCGCAGAATAACGTGGGTATCAACATCCAGTTGCGAGCGATATTCCTGCTCGATTGCCCCAATCAGCTTGGCACGGTCCGCCTCATCGCTATCAAAAACAACATTGCCCGATTGCAGATAGGTCGCCACATTTTCGTGGCCCATGTTTTCATGCAATTGCTTCAGCTCGGCCATCTTGATTTTACGATGCCCGCCAACATTTATCCCGCGTAAGAATGCTACGAATCTGGTCATGATGGATTTTATCATGATGCCAACTCAACACCACCCCCGGAACACATCGGTAAATATTCAAGAATATCTTAACATCGAAATTAGTTTACGTTTACGAAAAGGTAAGATAGAATTGTTGCAATGATTCCAGTTCAGGAATTCTAATTCAGGCGACCCTAATGACCATTGAGCATCCGGCCAAAGTTCTTTTCACCAGTCAGCATCCGCTAACGTCGGAATTCAATTTGGAATTCATTGGTTGGGAAAATAAACTACTGACTGTAACAGTCACTGCCCCCCAAAGTTTTGCTACGACGGAAAACAGCACAGAAGCCCATACGGGATTTACGACCATTATTTTGGATACAGTGATGGGCAGCTGTGTCTTTGGCGAAATGGGTACTATACAGCCTATCGCCACAATTAAATTGACCACCGACCATATTCGCCCGGCAATAATCGGCGAGGCAATCATCTGTACCGCCCGCTATGATGGCGAAATAGAGGAGATTGCCTATGTCAGCGCGGAAGTGCGGTCACAAAAGGACAATAGCCTGATTGCAACCGCCCTTGGCACCTTCATGATCGGCACACGCGCCCGGCCATTGGGGGAAGTCGTCGCAGACCCGGCTGGAGAACCTGTTTGATGGAAGACACGAAACTACATGTAGCAAACTGGCTGAATGTTAGCGCCAGTTCTGAACCCGGCCTTTTTCAGCACCGTTTTGCCGACCACCATATTGGTAACCCTTTCATTCGCTCCCTACATGGTGGCGTCACCGCAGCCCTGAGCGAATATTGCGCAGAGCAAGTGGTGCTTCAAGAACTAGGGATGACCGTTCGCTGCAGGCTGACATCCAATTCGATGAACTATCTACGGGTGACAAAATCGGAAGATGTTTTTGTGCGCGCAACGATTACACGCCTCTCCAGACGCATGGCGTTTGTCGATGTAACTTGCTGGCAAGACGATGAATCCAACCCCGTTACCCATGGTCAATGCAATATTCGCATTATTCGCGCGGAGTAACTGACACACGAAAACTTACTCTCTTCAACTTTTCGACAGGTACTGGTAAATTCTGTAGATGCCGTTAGGGTATTACTTGGATGGCCTAAGCTATTTGTGCCGGTATTCGAGGAGTTATTTTCGTGAGTTTTCAAAATATTTTTACTAAATACTTCACTGTATTTTCCCTATTAATTATCATAGGTCTGATCCCCCAAACCGCACATTCGGCAAATGTAAAAGCCCTGATAAAAGGGGATGCTATCAAATGGAACGGAACCGTCATTGATGTTTCGGTTCTGAAAAAATTCTATAGGTCCAAGCGCTATAAAGGTATCTGGACTGGGAAGCAGGGGCTGAACAAGAATGGCAAACAGCTGATTGCCGCCATGCAAAAAGCCGGTAGTGACGGCCTTGAAACGGGCGACTATCTATCTGGTCTTCCTAAGAACTTAAATACGCTAAAAGGCAATGATCTGGCGGCGGCCGAACTTCTTCTTTCACAAAGCTTCTATCGATTTTCCCGTGATCTTTTCACCGGGCGCACAACGCCTGCAGTATCAGAGCCAGATATTGTCATTTCACGCAAAAGTATTGACCGTACGGCGCTGTTGAAACTTGCTGCAAGCAAGGGGCCAGACAAGGCGATCAACCAATTGCGCCCCAAACACAAGCAATATGCACAATTGCGACAATTGCTTGCTAAGACAAATAACAAATCCCAAAGACGCAAAATTATCATCAATATGGAGCGCTGGCGTTGGCTTCCAAGCTCGCTTGGAAAATCCCATGTGCTGGTCAATCAGGCAGCGTTTACCGTGCAAATACATAAGAATGGCAAATTGGTCGATACGCGCCGCGTGATTATCGGCAAACCATTCCATAAAACGCCGATGTTTTCCCATAAAATCAGCTCGGCTGAATTCAATCCCACATGGACCGTGCCACGCTCGATTGCAGGCAATGAAATCCTGCCGAAACTTCGCAAAAACCCCAATTATCTGGCCGGCCGGAATTTTAATATTCACACCAGCTGGGATAAAGATGCACCGATAATGAACCCTAATTCAATTGACTGGAATTCAGTGCGGGCAAAGAATTTTCCCTACCGTATTGTTCAGCAACCGGGCGAGAAAAATGCCCTTGGGTATGTGAAATTCCTGTTTCCTAATAAGTTCAAAGTCTANATGCANGACACACCTTCAAGAAAACTGTTTTCTCAGCAGAACCGGGCCTTTTCGCATGGGTGTATCCGGGTTGAAAAGCCGNTGGAATTTGCAAGCATCCTGCTCGGGATGAAATCCTCCAAAATTGATTCCCTGCTTAAAACGGGGAAAACCCAAAGGGTCAAAATCCGCAAAGGGATACCCGTGCATTTGACCTATTTTACCGTTTGGTTTGATGCTAAAGGCAAAGTTAGTTTTCACAAGGATATCTACAAACGCGACGTGCTTGTGGGTAATATTCTGTTTGGCAGGGCATAGGATAAATTGGCAAAACCGAAAAAGAAACTTCCCCGTTCGCGTTATAACCGGGCAGAGATATCGGAAATTTTTTCCAGATTTTACCAACAGAATCCGNAACCAAAAGGNGANNTGGAGCATAGNAATCCGTTCACTCTGGTTGTTGCTGTTGCCCTTTCGGCGCAAGCAACCGATGNGGGGGTGAATAAGGCGACGCGNGCGCTGTTTGCTGCTGCTGATACGCCGGAAAAAATGCTGGAGCTNGGCGAAGGCCGGGTCCGCGANTATATCAAAACCATCGGGCTTTATCGCAACAANNCAAAGAACGTCATTGCGCTTTCTAAAATGCTGATTGAGGACTTCAACAGCACNGTGCCGCNTACCCGTGANGAACTNNTCAANCTACCAGGGGTCGGGCGAAAAACCGCCAATGTGGTACTTTCCATGGCCTTTGGCGAAGCGACCATGGCNGTNGATACCCACATCNTGCGCATCGGCACCCGAATGGGGCTGGCACCGGCAAAAACGCCCGATGATGTGGAAACTATTTTGATGCGGATTATTCCGGAGGAATATCTATTTCACGCCCATCACTGGCTGATATTGCATGGGCGCTATACCTGCGTCGCGCGTGCACCGAAATGCGAAATCTGCATCATTGCGGATCTTTGCAAATCAAAGGAAAAATCCTGCGACGTAGCTTATCCTATCGGATAATTATTTTGCTCTCACGCGGTTAGTTTGCTCTC
>JAESSK010000026.1 GCA_016764155.1 Rhizobiaceae bacterium | reverse complement strand
TGGGAGATCAGGGGAAACTCTGATCACCGTAACGCCACACCATGCGGCAACGAATTCAGCCTCCGAAATACCAAGCTCGCGTGCCAGTTCGCGCTCGCGTTTTTTGGGATTGTCTAAGCGTGCCTGACGGATGTCTTCAGCGGTGAGTTTTACGTGATGGTTCATAATTATACCTATTTATTTAAAATGAGTTTGCCCTGTTTGGTGATCCGCAGCCGATAGAAAAACCCTGCGTGCTCAATGCCAATTTCATTGGTTGAGCCGAACAGGTTTTGGCTGGAATAAATCGGATTACCAGAAGGCGCCACTGACTTGGGCGCAGGTGCCGTTTGGTGGTTACCGGATCGTGCACCGGTGGATATTTCTGCCGAGCGATCATGCGCGGGTCTATTTATATGTGCATTCATTGGATCACGAGCCCCCTTATTAGTTACGCCGGGCTTGCTTTTGGCTGGCTGGACGATGTCGTGATTTTCTATTTTAAAACTTGACTCTGAAAGTCGTGTTTTATAGGAATTGCATTAGTGGAGTTAAATAGTCAAGTTTAACATCACATTAAGATGAAATTATTTAATGCAAGCAAGCGTACCGCCAGCCAGCAATTAGCCAATATACAGGAGAATTAAACCATGGGGCTGGTTAGACGTAGATCGAGAATTTTAATGGGGGGTGCGGCTTTGGCTGTACTATCTTTTGCAACAGCAGCGCACGCGCAGAGCGTGCCAGCCGTTAATACGGTGACAGCGGAAGATTTAGAGGTTTCTAAAAACTCAAACCGCTCAACAACGCTTTTGCAGCGTATTATTGTTGGTGCCGGTAACGAAAAAATTGCAATCGATACGCCACAAGCGGTAACGGTCATCAATCAGGAAGATCTGGACCGTGAAGGGGCAACAACCATTGGTGATGCCTTAGACGAAGTGCCGGGTGTTACAGCAATCGGTAGTGACCGTATTGTTGGTCAGTCCTTTAATATACGCGGGGTCGGCAGTCTGGGTGCATCTGACGAATCTAAAATTATTGTTACTGTCGATGGCGCAACCAAATTTTACGAGCAGTATCGTATGGGCTCATTCTTCAGTGACCCTGAACTTTATAAAAGAATTGAAATTCTCAGAGGTCCGGCATCTTCGACATTATACGGTTCAGGTGCTTATGGTGGCGTCATTAACATGACCACCAAAGACGCATCTGATTTCCTGGATGAAGGTCAAAACGGAGCCCTTCGGATAAAGGGAGCGTTTGATTCCAACCGGGATGGATATCTGGGTTCGGCTATTTACGCGGTTCGACTTGATGAGCATAGCGATTTTCTGTTTGCAGGCAATTATCGTCAGTCCGCTAAATATGAGGATGGTGATGGCAATGAAATTGCCGGCTCCGAAATTGATTCCAATTCATTCTCGCTCAAGGGCACGCGCCATTTCGGCATGAATGATGAACAGTCCATGCGCCTATCTTACCAACGCTGGCAAAGTACCGCGGATGATACAGAATATTCGCAAACTGGCACGCTGGGTTTTGGAACGATCGACCGGGAAGTAACGGATGAAACCATCATCTTTTCCTATGAAAATCCGGCCAGTGACAATCCATATCTCAATCTCAAGTTCAATGTTTCTTATTCAGATACAACGGTTGTGCAAGATGATGCTTCACTCGTCGGAGCCTTCGGAAATTCAGCGCTATTTCGTCCATCTAATTACGGATATCAAACATCGGCTGTAAAGCTGGAAAATACGTTTGAGAAGATCGGTGACGATTACGAAAACTATCTGACGATTGGTGCTCAATATAGCCGCCAGATACGTACTGCAGATACAGATAACGGACCTATTGGTTTCCACCCTGAAGGCGAAGACACCAAACTTGGTCTCTATGTTCAGAACGAATTCATTTTTGATGAAAAGCTGACCATCATTCCTGGTGTCCGCGTTGATTTCATTGATCTGGTGCCGGATGCATCAATTGCTTCCGCATCAGCTATTAGTGACACTGCATTTTCACCAAAAATTGCGGCAATGTATAAATTCAATGAGAATTTTTCCTTGTTTGGATCTGTTGCCCATACAGAGCGTGTAGCAACTCTGGATGAGATATTTTCCTCTGCCGCGCCGAATACGACTTATCCCGGTGGTCGACTTGCCAGTCTCGTTTTGGATAAAGAAGAATCCGATAACTATGAGGCAGGGTTCACTGTTTCACTCTTCGATGTCGTGTCAGAAGGGGACAGCGTCCAGTTAAAAACAACGTTCTTCCAGAACAATCTGGAAAACCTAATATCCACCAACCCTGATACGGGGAATGCTGCTGCTGTGGTCTATTTCGTCAACATCGACAAAGCTCAGATTGAAGGCGTCGAAGTCGAAGCGGCCTATAGCTCTGACGAAGTATTCGGCAGTTTGGCCTATAGCCGCATTCGCGGAGAAGACCTGACAACCGGAGTGGGCTTAAACTCAATTCCGGCTGATAATCTTGCCTTCACTATCGGCAAGCGTATTCCGGATATGAATTTTGAATTCGGATGGAGATCTCAATTCTATGCGTTCACTAAGACAGGCGCAACGGATGGCCTATCCGGCATAGCTGGTCCATTTTCCTCTTACAGCACCCATGGATTATTCATGTCGTGGAAACCGGATGAGCCTGAATATGGTGGCTTTGAGTTACGTGCTTCGGTTGAGAACATGTTTGACGAAATGTACCGCCACAATCTGGCCGGTGATAACGGCAAGGGCCGTACATTCAAACTCTCTCTAGTGAAGGAATTTGGGTGGTAATATGACGACACGATTGCGAATTGGTTTAAGATTATTCATCCTGGCTTTGGTCACGGCAACGGCAACGGGAGGGCCTGTTCAGGCTCAAGATAAAACCCCGAATATTTCAGTTGAACTGAATAATCTGAAACCTTCGCAGGATGGTTGCCAAATTATCTTTGTTGTTAAAAACAACCTCGGAAGGAAACTTGAAAAAGTTTCCTACGAGGTTGTTCTTTTTGATGGCGAGGGACTTGTCGATCGAATGACGATATTTAATTTCCAAACCCTGAATGACGGAAAAACCAAAGTCCGCCAGTTCAATCTGGCAGGTACAGATTGCACGAAGATCAGTCGGGTTCTGATCAACAGCGCGAAAGAATGTAAAGGCGCAAATGAAGACGCCTGCATGTCCAATCTTATTACGAATAACAAAACCGCCATAGAATTTGGCAGCTAGGGCTTTTCATGTTGAATTCTATGATAGAAACCATCCAGTCCTTTCTGGAAGTCGGTGGACCAGTTGTTGCCATATTGATGGCCTTGTCGGTTTTTGCCATGGCTCTTATCGGGCTAAAACTCTTTCAATTTTTCCAACAGCGTGTGGGTTCCCACAGCATTGCACGCCAAGCGGTGAAGCTTTGGCATCACGGCAACAAAATCGAAGCGCTGGCAATGGTTGGCGCCAGAGCGGGTGCGCTTAACGCATGTCTTGCGGTTGCGATGCGCACCATGGCGCAGGGCGTCAAATCCCAACAAGGGATCGAAGAGGACGTTGGCCGTGCGGCCATTACCCATCTTCACGAATTACAGCGCGGGTTTCGCGCGATGGATGCGATTGCCCAGATATCTCCGCTGCTTGGATTGTTCGGCACGGTGCTTGGTATGATTGAGGCATTTCAGAATTTACAATCGGCGGGAAACTCCGTTGACCCGTCTTTGCTGGCTGGCGGCATTTGGGTGGCTCTCTTGACCACTGCTGTGGGCCTTGCCGTGGCTATGCCTGTATCTTTAACCCTCACATGGTTCGAAACACGCTTGGAAGACGAGCGGGTCGCCATCGAGGTATTGAGTGGCAGCATCATCTCCGGTGAACTACCGATGACCAATAAAATATCCGCTGAAACCGCAACACAGATGGGCCGAGAATATGCGCATTGATACGCCTATTCGGCGCGGGCGAAGGTTATCGCTCACATCGTTGATCGACGTAATTTTTCTGTTGCTGCTATTCTTCATGCTGTCTTCCACTTTCACCAAATATTCCGAGGTGGAAATCACCGGTGGGAGCAGTGGCTTCAACGCATCCAGTTTGCGCCCGGACATAATGATAAATCTCACCAAAGCGGGCTGGCGCATAAACGGGGTGCAAATCTCCAACGAAACTTCAGAGCTGGAATTGATGCGACTTGCCACATTAGGTGCAAAGACTGCCGTCATTCTTATTCGTGATGAAGTGAGTTCGCAAATGCTGGTGAGTGCAGTTGAAACAGTGCGTAAGACCGGCCTCAAAATTTCGGTTGGAAGGTAACCTATGCGCCTTGCACGCCCTCAGAAACGACCGCAGAGCGAAGGTACCATCACGCTGATCAATGTGGTGTTTTTGATGCTGATCTTCTTCCTGATCGCTGGCACCCTAACGCCGCCGCAGGATAACGACATTACCATGATCAGTGCCGAGACGGGCGAACCGGTGCAACCGCCGGATACACTTTCTGCTCGTGCCAATGGACAATTATATTTTCGTGGCCAGTTCATTAGTGTCGAAACTTTTCTGACTGGATTGCGCCAAACCAATTTAGGCGGACCTTTGAAAGTTCGTATTGTTGCAGATAAGGAACTACCCGCTCTCAAGCTGATTGACCTGGTTTCCAAGCTTCGAGGACTCGGGGTGAGTTCTGTGCATGTGATCACCGAGAGGGCTGGTCAATGAGTATGCAAATTGGAAAATGGGGTGCAGCACTTGCCCTATCCGCAGTCATTCATGCAGGGGTGGCTGGCTGGCTTTATCAATCGGACGAAGAGACGAATATTGAGGGTGGTTCTCCAATCGAGATATCCCTCTTGGGAGATGCTTTTCAAAATGAATCGGTGGCTGGAAATCCATCCGAGATATTTGAACCGACGGAACCAAAAATCGTCGACAATAGCGAAACGGAGACGACCGAGCTTCCAGAAGAATCTGTCCTTGAGACTTCAGAACAATTGAACGAGGCGGAGATTGTGGAACCCGCCACAACTCCCACATTGGTTGATCCCGCAACAACCGCGACTGTGAAACCAGAATTGGTGAAAGTTGTCGAAACTAAAATTCTGACAATATCCGCACCTGAAGCTGAACCGACACCGCAAACACTTTCTGAACCAATTGCTTTTACTGATGCCGAACCGACTGAATTATTGACCGCAGAAATTCAACTTGCCCTCATCAATATTGCAAGCCTTCAACCTGCTCTATTATCTGAGAGAACCATCAGCCCACCTCTTTTGGAGATGGAAGCCGTTGCGGTGGAACCAGAAGAAGCAGTCACCATTGAAGAGGTTAAGCCGGAAGTCATCGAAGCGGTAACCGTCGAGCCAATAGTCGAAAAAATCGAGCATCAACAACCCAAACTGACTGTTGAACCTGAACAGAAAAAAGTTCCGAAGAAGAAGGTTTCTAAAAAACCAGTTAAAAAGAAGAAGAAGGTAAAGAAGAAAACCAGCGCTGGTTCAAATGGCAAAGGCAAAAGAAATGCCCGTGCGGGCGATGCCAAGGGATCAAAAACGGCAAAGCAAAATGCCATCGGAAAATCCAAAGGCAAGAAATCAAGTAAGAATGGCAATGCTTCAGCTTCGAACTATAAGGGCAAAGTTCGGCGCAAGGTGAAACGTAGTTTCCGCCGCCCACGCAGCGGTAANTCGCGCAAAGACGCCGTGGTACGGTTTATTTTATCGACNTCCGGNTCCGTGCGTTCGGTTAAATTGGTGCGCAGCTCCGGTTCNAAGAAACTGGATCAAGCNGCTCTTTCTGCNGTGCGCAGGGCTTCNCCATTTCCCAANCCTCCCGGCANCGTACGGGGAGCCAGCTTAAACTTCACCCTGCCATTTGGCACTTAACAATAACCATCGGAGAACACAAAATGTGCGCTAATTGCAAATCTGTTAAGCCTCAATCCGACGGAGGAAAATCCCGCCGCCGCTGGCTTTGGGAAAGCACTGACAATGCCCATTGTCCGGTTATTGGCACTTGTCTTAGTCACGACGATTTGTTGAAAGTCGGCAAGCGATTGAGGTTGCAATTTGAACCGGGTTTCCAAGATTATGATTTGCACGCATATTTCGTCAAAGCGACGACCACGGACAGTAANGAAGCNCGCGCAATCCATAAATTGCTNGATGAACGCCACCGNGGNGCNTTGCGCCGGTTTGGCCGATTGCAATGTGAAGATAAGCTCACAGAACTCTGGGAAGAAATGAGAAATTCCGGCCAAATCGCCGGAGCGTTTTACGCCATCATGACGTTGCGCCATGTATCCAAGGAAATTCGCGCCANAATATTTGGTGAAGTGCATATGCTCTCCCATCTCATTGGCGCATCGTTCCGCAAACAAAGCATGGAGGTGGCTTCGCTTCGCGAGCAGTTGAACAATCTGCAGGAAAAACGGGAACGGGTTGAAGTGGGCCTCCATTCAGCGCTCGAAGAACGAGACGTTACAATCACCGAGTTGAACCTTGAAATCACCCAGGCCCGTTCAAAAATTTCCGCAAGTTCTTCGCCCTGCAANTCAACTGTTGAACAGATCGACCAGCATAAAACCCAACTGGCAATTGAGCGCTCAAGAGAGCGTGCGCATTCTGCTGAAACAGACGCCAAAGCGCTTCGCTTGGAAAACAAGATGCTGCAAAAACGGTTGGTTGCTCTGGAACGCCAGATGTTACAATCCGTGCCAGAGGATAACGCCGATGAAGAGCAGCCCGATTTGAGAGGGCGATCCATTTTGTATCTCGGCGGGCGTCACAATCAAATCCCGCANTTTCAAAAACTGATCGATTCATTCGGTGCAAAAATGGTGTATCATGATGGCGGTNTGGAAGATGCNGTTGCCCGCATTGATGAGGTGCTGCCGTCGGTTGATTGCGTNTTTTGCCCGATTAATTGNGTAAGCCACGANGCCTGCNTAAGNGCAAAACACGGTTGCAAGAAATTTGGCAAAACCTTTGTGCCGCTACGAAGCGCCAGCAAAGCAAGCCTTCGACAGGCCCTATTTGATATCGCTACAGAATAAGAATTTTAAACGCGAAAGCACATTCAGGAGAGAGAAATGTATATTGCAATGAACCGCTTCAAGGTGAAACTTGGGTCTGAAGAAGATTTTGAAAACGTATGGAAAAACCGTAATTCATCACTCGATGAAGTGCCCGGTTTCAAACAATTCATGCTATTGCGCGGGCCAGCAAAGGAAGATGATGGATACTGTCTTTTCTCTTCCCACACGGTCTGGGAATCCGAGGAAGCTTTCATCGGCTGGACCAAATCACAGAATTTCAAGGACGCACACCGCAATGCGGGCGACCATAAGCCGGTCTATATAGGGCATCCGGAATTTGAGGGATTTGCTGTTGTAGAAGGCGCATAAAATGACAAAATCAAACGACCGAAATCTCGAATGTCTGCCGGTCTTGCCTTCTTTAAACTTGGATGAGACCGAAGAATTTTATACGCAAAAGCTTGGTTTTGAGGTCATCTATAAGGACAAAAACTATTTGATATTTCGACGCGAAGAGCTTGAACTGCATTTTTGGCTGGCGTCCAGTCGGGAGCTTTGCGAGAACACTTCCGTTTATATCAGAGGCGAGCGGATTGATGAACTTCAAGCAGAGTTCAGCAAAAACAATCTGGAGCATTTGACAGAACTTCGGGTTCGAGAATGGAACATGGAGGAATTCTATGTCCACGACCCTCACGGAAATTTATTGCGATTTGGCAGGATTCCAGCGACCTCTGACGCATAGAATTTGCCTAACTTGGCATCGCCTGCATCAGGTGGTTGTCGAACAAGAANGGGAATTGGCGGGAATAATTNTTCCTNCCAGTTCTTTTTANTATNCCNCNGGCAGAACTTGCAACGANGCCTTTTTGTGTCNTGGTTATGCCNCNGCATCCNGCCATCTGATGGGTTTCAACGACATTGCCGTTATGTGCATCNAGTATGATNTAAACGCCNCCTTTTGANGAAGATATTGCNGCGTGCTTTCCATCGTTGGTGANNGCAACCGACCCTACATAATTGGCCAGTAGATTTTNCNGCACNGCTGGCCACAGCTTTATGCCCTCGCCTANTTGGCACCTTCCAACAAGCGNTGGCGTTTCCGATTTTGGGCCTTCANANTGGCAGCCAAAAATCACNCCATTATCTGACNTTGCTGCCAGATGTCTGATCGAAAGCCTATTCAACTTCTCCGGCAAGATNTNNTTTTCAATCAACTCTCCGGTTTCAATATTTAGAAACACNAGNGANGGCTNCATNGTGGAAAGGTTCAATTTAGCGCGGCCAAAATCAGGATGGGTTTCAATGCCTCCATTCGCAATTACCAGCGTCTTGCCATCGGGCATGAGTAGAATTTCATGGGGACCGATGCCATGGCTTTCGAATTCCCCAATGCGTGAAAAATTACTGGTCACGTCATAAATNCCGATTTTTCCAGCGGACGTCTCAAAATCGTTTTCGCTGGCAAAAAGTAAATTGCCCTTNGGNGAGAAGACNCCATGNCCNTAGAAATGCCGCCCGTCNGGNGCGANGATNGTNTGNATNGGCGCNNAACCTGCCACATCAAACACCAAGGCAAAATTTCCNGGNCGNCTGGCAAATGCCACGGCTCTTTTNGANTCTCGATCAAAGATAACTGCGTGGCCNCGGCCCGGTAGTTCAATTTGCGTTACCACCTCACCATGTTCGTTGAGGATGATTGCGCCGAAGCTGCCATCCCTCTGTTTGATGCAGGATGAAAACANNGCTTCGCTNTCNCCAAGGATGCCNGCGGANCGAGCGTTCAATGTGGATAAAAACAGGCTGCCTGCGCNGGCAATAAACGTTCGCCTATCNATTGGCGAAAGCGTAGACACTAGTCGCCGTCCGAAAACGAAAAGCCGGAATTGAGGCCAGCNACCGCAGAATATTCNTTATCAATTCGGTCGATCAGAAAACCCANNACNAGCTTTAGATANTCAAGTTTCTTGCGTTGNGCCTNGTCCTGNAGTGCNNNATTTATCGGNTTATCGATNGCTGCAAGGGTTGAGAATGCCTGTTTGAATTCAAACCTCATGGCATCCATCACACCGTTCTCGTCATTGGCCACCAGTTTTCCCATGCCGCCGGCATCAAACAGCTTTGCAACCATTTTTACATTGGCCGTGATGACGGGGATTGTATTATTGGAGCGCCAAAAAAGCGCCGATTTCGGCCTGTCAGATTTGCCATTGCGTAAAAAAGCACCAAGGCGAATATCTTTTACGGCTTCAAGTGCATGCACAGCCGTGCCAAGGACTTCGTTCACCGCCTCCTGTTGGTTGCGGAACAAAGAAGCCGTACTACCCGGATTCAACCACTGGGCCTTGATGCCGTTTTCGGCATTCCATGCATCCGTGAGTTCAAGCGCAATCGCATCGAGATTTTCCGAAACCGTTTCCGCGAACTGACAGCGAAACNGATTTTCATCTGAACCCAACTTTTCAGAACCAGTACCAAATAGCAGAAATTCCATCGCCCCCAGGCCCTGAACAGCGACGCTCTTTTTCTTTAGGGTTTTGATTTTGGTGACTGTTGGGTTTTGTTTAACCAGCGCGCGCTGCACCTGTTTTAATCCGGTGCTTTTGCGATCAGGATAGAATAGCACNCGCTCCAGCCGATTGTTTTTCATTACCGGTCCAGAACGCAAAAATTCTATGCCGCCCCAAGCAATGGCGGTTTTTGAAAATACGTTGCGAGCGCTCTCCAAATTCGAATTATTGGGAACTTGGCAGAGAGTTTTGATCTGCCCCTTCAAGTCCTTCGTTGCCCCGTGGAAGTTTGCATAGGCCGGAATGATGACATTTTCTGCCGTANTGCCCATCACCACAGAAACGATTTCAGCGCCTGTNGCCGGAGCACTCANAANACCAANNGNAANGGACANAGCGAGGGCAATTTTTTTCATCAAAGCGATTCCAGAAACTTGATCAAATTATCACGATCTTGTTTGCTGCTTGCGGCGAAGGC
>JAESSK010000025.1 GCA_016764155.1 Rhizobiaceae bacterium | reverse complement strand
GCGGATAGAGGCCACAATAAAACTGCGCGCAATGGGTGAAGCTGCAAAAAATGCGTCATCGTCAGCCGTTGGCGACATGTCGTCGAACACGGGTTTCAAGCTTCCTAAAAGTGTTGGTAAAGTTAAAATCGACAGCGGCCCCGCCACAGACGGCTCCATCGCGCCATTGTCCAATAGATCGATCGGCAGCACAAACTTCGTGTCAAAAGCGGTATGGATTGCTTCGATGTCATGGGCAGGTACGTCCATCGACTCCATATAATCATGGCCATAATGGGCCCAGATCAACCCAAAAGAACTGAATGGTTGACCGTCTTCACGTAGNGGANTGGGNCGCTGATGGTGGTCAAAAATCTGCGCATCGGCATTATANTCGCCGCCCACATCNTANATGATNTTATCATCAGCAGGCATGAGCCANTNCTGTTCGCGAGTGCGCTTCANTTCTGCCTNAGGAAAAAGGCGTGTGAGTATGACAGAGGACAGCAACTCGTCCGCATGGAACCCGCCAGAATGGGTGATAAGATGGGTGATGGTCATGGGGGTACTCCAAGGGATTTTACAAATCANAAAGCCAACCATCGCGGCCGCTCATGATTAGCTTCAAAGGCCCTGTTTACAGTGAAAAGCAGCCAGATCAACAGTTTTATTTGAACTAACAAAAACATCCGCACAGCGATCAAGGACGAGTTGCCGCTTTGGGAAAGCTGCAGCGATAATGCTTTTTGCCAAGGTCCGNTTGGTGTCGATTTTACAGCGGCTTCAATACAACCCTATGAAAAGTTAAACAAAAGAGTCGACATCTGATCTGCTTTGCGCGATGTTTTGGTTAAGCGATTAATCAAATTTGTGTCTTGAGGGGGATGCGCTGACTTATGAAGCCACGTCCAAGTCTCAACGATGTTGCCAAAACCCTTGGCGTTTCTGCTGCTACGGTATCGAATGCCGTGTCGAGCAAGGGGCGTATCTCTGCCGATTTGAAAAAAACGATTCGTGAACGGGCTGCTGAGATGGGGTATGTGCCCAGTTCCGCAGGGCGTGCATTGCGCACCGGGCGCAGCGGTTTTCTTGGCCTTGTGCTGGCCGATATTGCGCATCCACTTTTCCCACAAATTGCTCAGGCCATTGAGAATGCGGCGACCGATTTTGGCTATGGCATTTTGATTGGCGATAGTCGCGGCGATGTGAGTATTCAAAAAAAAGCGATAGACCGTCTGATCGAGCGCGGTGCTGATGGTGTGATTATTGTTCCCCGACACGGCAGTCAGGTTGGCGATATCGGCAGGCCCATGGCGGTGATCGATAGCGAGATGACACCTGGTAATACGGTTTCGGCTGATCATCGCGATGGTGGTAAACAGGTCGGCAAACATTTGATTGAGCTCGGGCATCGCAATGTGGCGATCATTGGCGGGTTCAAAGATTCAAATGTTCAGCACGACCGTATAAATGGCGTAAAATCTGCCTTTCCCAGTGATGCTGAAATTCAAACACTCTGGATTGAGGATATCGAACTCGAAGGCGGCACGGGGTGCGAGCTTGGACTGGCCCGGATGGTATCGGAGGGAGTTACAGCATTCGTCGCGGTTTCCGATCTTCATGCTTTGCGCGCGCTAACAGAATTGCAGCGTGCAGGGTTTGATGTTCCAGGGCAGGTTAGCGTCACAGGTTTTGATGATTTAATTTGGTCAAACGTTATTTCTCCGACCATGACCACCGTGAGAATGGACATGCCAAAAATAGCAGAAATCGCTGTCTCCAACGTCATTCGCCAGATCAATGATGAGATGACAGATGAGGACCGGCAAAATCTCAGCGTTCCCATGACGTTGATTGCCAGACAATCTACCGGACCCGCTCCAACGACATTAAAAAACTAGATTATCAAAAGGAAGGAAGTACCAATCATGTTAAAAACTAACACCATTCTAAAAGGACTGCTTGCAACCAGTGTTGCATTAGTGCTGGGCACCAGCGCTGCAAACGCTGCTGACAAGCAACTTGTTATCTCCGTTTATGGCTTCTCTCAGGATGCCTTCAAGAAGATCGTTTATGATCCGTTTGAAAAATTGTGCGAGTGCAAGCTTATCGTCGAAACCGGCAATAGTGCGAAACGTTTGGCCAAGCTGGAAGCCCGTAAGGACAATCCGGAAATCGATCTGGCTGTTATGTCTACCCATGATGCACTGGCTGCATCGCGCAAAGGCATCACTCAGGCAATCGACGTAAAACGCCTCACCAACTATGATGATCTTTACGACATCGCCAAAGATCCGCTCGGCAATCATATGGGCGTTGGCTATACGTTTTATGCCACTTCCATCATCTATCGTTCGGACAAAGTGTCGATTGATAGCTGGGCTGACCTGTTTCAGGACAAGCTAAAAGGCCGTGTGGCAATCCCGAATATTACAACCAATCAGGGACCGCCAACCCTTTATATGCTGGGCAAGGCAATGGGCAATGACGCCTCTGATCTTAAAGCGCCAATTAGCGAAGTTGCTAAAAACAAAGATGATATTGTCACCTTCTATGTGCGTTCATCCCAGCTTTTGCAATTGATGCAACAGGAAGAAATTCTTGCAGCGCCAATCGGACGTTTTGCATGGGGCCGTGTGGCTAAAATGGGTCTGCCAATTAAATGGGCAAATCCAAAAGAAGGCCAGACCGGCGGCATGAACGTCATCATCATGACTAAAGGCGCCAAGAACGAAGATCTGGCTTATCAGTTCATGGATTATTGGCTGTCCCAAGACATCCAGACAAAATTGGCTGAAGCGCTTGTTGATAGCCCTTCCAATTCCAAAGTGAAGGTGTCCGATGAGATTGCTGCTAATTTGACCTATGGCGAAGAGACTGTGAACAACCTTCATCTTCTGGCACCTGCGGTTATTCTGGATAATCGGGAAGCTTGGCTTGCTGAGTGGAACGAAAAAGTTTCTCANTAAGTTTCAACTGAAACGATCGCGCGGCGCTAACTTTGACTGGTGGCGCCGCGCAATAAGGTGTTTTTGATATGTTCCAAAATCGAGCGGAAGCTTTGGCACTGGCACTTCCTGCTGTAATTTTTGCAGCAGTGGTGTTTTTGGTGCCCGTGATAATTTTGCTATCGGAAGGGTTTCGCAACGCCGATGGGTGGACNCTGAATGGCTATCTCAGTTTCTTTGACAGCTCGCTAAATCGTACTGTCTTTCTGCGCACNCTNAAGCTGGGCACAATGGTGACGGTCACCGCTGCGATCATTGGATATCCAGCGGCTTACGCAATTGTATCCCTGCCTGCNACGTCACGTGGGCGGATGATTGGGTTGGTGGTTCTTCCGCTGATGGTTTCGCCTGTAGCAAGAACCTATGCNTGGATTGTCATTCTTGGACGCACGGGCTTTGTNAATGAAATTCTCACAAGCNTCGGCCTTTCGGACGAACCAATCCGCTTTTTGTTCACCGAGACAGCGGTCTTCATCGGTCTGTTGCAATTGTTTTTACCCCTGATGATTATTTCACTGATCAGTGCTTTGGAAAATGTTCCAAAGGATGCCGTTCCCGCGGCCCGCATATTGGGTGCCAACTGGTTTCAGGTTTTTTGGCGGGTTATACTGCCGCTCACTCAGGAAGGTCTTGTTATCGGCGGGACCCTGGTTTTTACCGGTTCGCTGACCGCTTATATCACCCCGGCTATTTTGGGNGGGTCNAAGGTCTTGATGCTCGAAACNCTGCTTTATCAACGTGTGACCATGGCCAATGATTATGCTTCGGCCAGNATCATTGCGATGATCCTGATCGTGATGAGTTTTTCAGCCAATCTGTTGCTCAAGCGACTTGCAAAAGCGAGGGGAAGCCGATGAATTCGTCACGTATTCTATCTTATTCGCTGCTGACATTGGTTCTGATGTTTTTGATTGGCCCCTTCATCATTATTGTGGCTGCCGCCCTTTCCGGCGGAGAAACTTTGGCCTTTCCACCGCAAGGGTTTTCGCTGCGGTGGGTTTTTAAAGTTTTTGAAATCGAGAGCTTCCGGGAAAGCTTCATTCTATCCATGGGGCTGGCAATATTCGGTACGCTGGCCGCGCTCATTTTGGGCGTGCCGGTAGCCTATGCGGCCTCGCGCTACAAATTACCTTTCGGAGAAACATTGCGCACAATTGTTTCCGCACCGATCATCGTGCCGGGCATTATTGTTGGCTTGGCGCTGTTGCGCTATCTGGTTATTCCGCTTGATGTAAGTGTAATGTTTGCGCTGTTCATTGCTCATACGGCTCTGATTTTGCCTTATGCTGTTCGAGTGGTTTCTGCCTCATTGAACAATCTGAGCAGCGATATTGAAGAAGCGGCCGTGCTGTTGGGGTCTTCGCGATTGGGGGCATTTTTCCGGGCTGTGCTACCCAGCATTCGATCCGGCATTTTGGCAGCTTTTATTCTGGGGTTCGTTACCAGTTTCAATCAGGTTCCGGTGTCGCTGTTTTTGTCCGGCCCGGGGGTGCGCACATTGCCGATTGATATGCTTTGGTATCTCGAAAACACCTATGACCCATCGGTTGCGGCCCTCTCAGCGCTGCTGGCCTTTATGTCGATTGCCATTGTATTCCTTGCAGAACGCTTTTTAGGATTTTCCCGTTATGTCTGACGATCTTTTTCTGACCCTTACCGATCTCACCCTTGCCTATGGTGATAATGCGGTTGTGGAGGGGCTGAACCTTTCCATCCGCAAAGGCGAGCTTATCGCTTTGCTCGGTCCATCTGGTTGCGGCAAGTCCACAACCATGCGTTCGATAGCCGGATTGCTGATGCCGCGTATTGGAGAAATCCGGTTAGATGGCGTGGATATCACGCACACATCACCCAATAAGCGGGAGGTTGGACTGGTGTTTCAATCTTATGCATTGTTTCCGCATCTAAGCGTTTTTGAAAATGTTGCCTTTGGGTTGCGTCTAAAGAAAATGGATGGGGCCAGCGTCGCTAAACGGGTTGAAGAAGGACTTGTAACGGTTGATCTGCAAGAGTTTGCCGATCGTAAACCGGCGGAACTTTCCGGTGGCCAACAGCAGCGTGTTGCTTTGGCGCGTTCGCTGGTAATGGACCCTAAAGTGTTGTTGCTCGATGAACCACTTTCCAATCTTGATGCAAGGCTTCGCCTAGAGATGCGCACTGAGTTGCAGCGCATCCACAGGGAGAGCGGTCAAACGATGATTTTCGTCACCCATGATCAGGGCGAAGCAATGGCCATGGCTGACCGCATCGTGGTGATGAATGAAGGCAAGATTGAGCAAATTGGTACGCCGGAGGAAATCTACAACGCGCCCGTTTCCCGTTTTGTTGCAGATTTTGTCGGTTTTGAAAATATATTTGGCATCAAGGATGGGAAAATTGAGACTGCAGAAGGCCCCGTTACGCCGGCCAATCCGATATCCGGGAACGCATCCGGCCTTGCATGGCGCCCGCTAATGGTATCGCTTGGTGAAGGTCCGTTTGAAGGTCAAGTTTTGAGTTCTTCATTTGCGGGTAATACGCGGGAATATCTGCTGCAGTCTCCATTTGGTCACATCAAAGCGGAGGAAGAAGCCACACGTCCGATATATGCAATTGGCAGTAAGGTGACGTTTGACTTACCAATAAAAAGTGGTGTTGTGCTTGAACGAATGGGTTAGGAATTTCCAATGCTTTGGATAGATACCGATATGGGCTTCGATGACATGCTGGCAATCATGATGATTGAGNAGTCGGAGTTGGAAATTGCGGGTGCTTCGCTGGTTTTTGGCATCGCCACGCTGGATCAGGTTTGTAGAAATGCCGCCAGCGCTGCGGCTCTGNTAAACTGGAANTTTCCTATTCATACNGGTGCGGAAAAATCTGTGCTTGGGCCANTTGTNACNGCCGAATATGTGCTTGGACCGACGGGGNTTCCAACCCTTGGNTTGNCTCTTTCCGATGCGCCGCCGCTGCCTTACTCATCCGCGTTCAATGCCCTCACCAAATGGCTTGAAGGTGTCGACGAACCGGCNGATTTACTAGCCCTTGGACCNCTGACCAATATNGCAGCCNTAGCACTTGCTCGTCCTGATCTAATGTCGAAANTAAANCAAATTACATGGATGGGCGGCGGTGCAGGACAGGGCAATCATTCGGCGTCAGCGGAATTTAATGCGTTTGCTGATCCAGAAGCGCTGGCAATCGTATTGGCAAGTGGCGTNCCGTTTCGCATGGTTGAACTTGANCTTTGCCGGGAAGTNNTGATTTCCCCGGATGATTTGGCAGAGCTTCGTGCGCTTGGTACTCAAAAATCAGACCTGCTTGCTGATCTCTTTGGTGGCTATGTGGATATAGCTGTTTCCAGAGGTCGTCCGGCGATGGCTATGTATGACCCGCTTGCAGCCGCGGCCCTTGTTGATCCCGATGCGGTTACCTTTACGCCCACCCGCATTGACGTTGAACTTGGCGGCAATCATACACGTGGGCGCACCGTGGTTGAGCCACGTGATAGTGATGGTGTTGTTACCCAAATTGGTAGTCATGTGGATGCTGAGCGTGTAAGGGAAATTATTCTTTCGACAATTCTTCAGGCGGCTAAATGAATATGCGTACCAGTGAGCCAAATGATCTCAACAACCGCCATTTGCGTAATCGTGCGGTTGCAGCCGCGCGTGGGGCGGCAGGTTTTGATATTCTGATTACCGGTGGGCAGATTATTGATGTGGTTACCGGAGAAACCCGTTTTGCTGATATCGGTATTGTTGGCCAAATGATTGCCAGCGTACACCAACCCGGTTCCCGCAGCGAAGCGGAGACCGTGATTGATGCTACCGGAAAAATTATTACTCCCGGCCTAATAGATACCCACATGCATGTGGAAAGTTCCATGGTCACGCCCAGTCACTATGCGGAAGCCGTATTGGCACGGGGTGTCACAACCGTTGTCTGGGATCCCCATGAGTTGGGCAATGTTCATGGCATTGACGGAGTGAAATGGGCAATTAAGGCCACGGCAGATTTGCCNTTGCGTTTCGTGATTCTGGCACCGTCCTGTGTACCTTCGGCCCCGGGGCTGGAATTGTCGGGCGCTGATTTCGGGGGGGCTGAACTTGAAGAAATGTTGGCCATGCCGGAAATCGGTGGTGTAGCCGAAGTGATGAATATGCGCGGCGTTATTGAGCGACAGGAGCGCATGAGCGATATCGTTCAGGCGGGGCTGACTAGCGGTAAACCTGTTTGCGGTCATGCACGTGGATTGACTGGTTCCGATCTCAATGCCTTCATGGCTGCTGGTGTTAGCTCTGATCATGAATTGACTTCTTCAGATGATTTGCTCGAAAAATTACGCGCAGGTCTCAGTATCGAATTGCGCGGTTCCCACGATCATTTGCTGCCTGAATTTGTTGAAGCACTTATCGTACTTGGGCATTTGCCGCAGACAATTACTCTTTGCACGGACGATGTTTTTCCAGATGATCTGGAACACAATGGAGGACTTGATGACGTCGTACGTCGCCTTATTCGCTATGGCCTGCCTGCGCAATGGGCTTTGCGTGCTGCTACCCTGAATGCTGCGATCCGCCTTGGACGCAACGACCTTGGGTTGATTGCTGCGGGGCGTCGGGCCGATATTGCGATCTTTGATGATCTGGAAAATTTGTGCGCGGATATGGTAATTACCAACGGTAAACCGGTGGCAAAAAACGGAAAATTACTGGTCAATCCATCTCACCAATCGACAGGGGAACTTACCAATTCTGTGAAATGTTCGTCTCTTAAGGCGGTTGATTTCAAAGTGCCTTCCGATGGACAATCTGTTCGGGTGGCGACCATTGATCGTCCTCGTTTTACCCAATGGGGTGAAGCTGAAACAATTGTGCGTGAAGGGTTTGTCGTGCCGCCAAAAGGGGCAACACTCATCAGTGTCACTCACCGGCATGGACGCGCTGTCCCGATTACAAGGGTCGGTTATCTTACAAATTGGGGCAGTTGGCGAGGTGCATTTTGCACCACCGTTGCTCATGATGGTCATAATTTGACGGTGTTTGGCGGTAATGAAGATGATATGACTATCGCTGCCAATTCTGTGATTTCCGAAGGCGGAGGTATGGCGGTCGCTTTAGGCGGCAAAATAATAGCATCCCTGCCATTACCGCTTTCCGGACTAATATCTGATTTAGGTTTGCCGGAAATTAGTGCCGGGTTTTCCGCCATCCGCGAAGCGATGGATGAAGTCGTTGATTGGCAGCCACCTTATTTGATTTTCAAGGCTTGCTTCGGGGCGACGTTGGCCTGCAACAATGGTCCTCATATGACCGATTTGGGCATCGCAGATGTTGCCCGGTCGGCACCTTTAGAAAGCCCAGTCCTGGAAATACTAACCTAGGTTAGGCGCGTAGCTCCTGTTCGACCAATTGGCTCCAGAAACGGACGCCCGTCAGGATTGCATCGTCATTAAAATCATATCCGGTATTATGATGTAATGCGCCATTGATAGCCGGACCGTTCCCGAGCCAGACATAAGCGCCTGGAATTTGTTGTGAGAAGAATGCAAAATCATCCCCGGCTGTTGATGGTGGAAAATCGATCACGACCTTATTGTTGCAAACGTCATTGGCCGCTTGCAAGGCGCGTGCGGTAATTTCAGAATCATTCACAACGGGTGGAATGCGACGCACGAATTCATAAGTGCATTCAATATTAAACATTGATGCAATGCCCTCGGCTAGTCGTCCGATTTCTGTTTCAAGCTGGTCTCGTACTTCTGGCGAATAGGCGCGTGCTGTGCCGCCGATTTTTACCATATCGGGAATGACATTTAGCGCGTTTGCATCCCCTGCCTGCACAGAGCAGGTGCTGATAACAGCAGGTTGCAATGGGTCGATTACGCGCCCGATAATGGTTTGCAGACTTGAAATAAAATGTCCGCTTGCGGTGATTGGATCTTTGCCCAAATGTGGTTTTGCACCATGGGTGCCGACCCCGTTAAACGTCACAAACCAATGGTCTGATGACGCAAGCTGTGGGCCCGCCACGACTGCCATTTCATCAACGTCCAGACCCGGCATGTTATGCAATCCGTATACCGCATCACAGGGGAATTGTTCAAACAATCCATCTTCAACCATGCGTTTGGCACCCCCACGCCCTTCTTCTGCCGGTTGAAAAATGAATTGAACGGTGCCTGAAAAATTACGGGTCTTTGCTAGATAACGCGCAGCCCCCAACAGCATTGTAGTGTGCCCGTCATGACCGCAGGCATGCATCTTTCCAGGTACTGTGGATTTATACTCCCGTTCTGCTGTTTCAGGCATGGCGAGCGCATCCATATCAGCCCTCAGGCCGATGGTTTTTTTACCATCGCCAACTTTTAAGGTACCAACAATGCCGGTTTTTCCTAGACCCCGATGAACCTTTATCCCGGCTTCTTCCAGATGTTTTGCAACGATTGCGCTGGTTCGTATTTCCTCAAACCCCAGTTCTGGATGCGCATGAAGATCTCGCCTTAATTCGCCAAGAAACTGCAAATCATTTTGTATCGCTTCGAGCACGGTCAAGGCTCCTTTATCATTCGGAAAAAACATATATGTTGTTGAAATACTTTAGGTCACGGAGCCACCCCATACAATGACAACAGACGATTTCCTTTCGCATCCTCACGCTTTCTGGCAGGAAATATCGGCAGCGGGCACCTATGATAACGCGCCGGTGGGCGGGTACCAAAACTTTTATCCGGCAAGCTTTCCAGACGGGTCGCAAATTGCGTTGCCCATCCGTGAGCGTGATGGCGGAAAACGGGCACTGGCGTCTCTGATTATCAATCAGGCAAGTTTTTCAGTCGTGGATATTTTTGCATCTCAACTGGCAAAAATGGTTGCTCCATATGAACCGGAAATTGTTGTTGCTCTGCCCACATTGGGCATCACACTTGGCGCTGAAACCGCTCGTAAACTTGGCCATTCCAGATATGTGCCACTGGGTACATCGCGCAAATTTTGGTATCAGGATGAGCTCTCCGTGCCGCTTCGTTCAATCACCAGTCCAGACCAGCAAAAGCAGCTATATATGGATCCGCGTATGTTGCCTTTGTTGAAAGGAAAACGTGTGTTGCTGATTGATGATGTGCTGAGTACGGGCACTTCAATTGCAGCTGGTTACAATTTGCTGAAGCTTTGCGATATTGAACCTGTGGTCATAGGTGCTGCCATGTTGCAGACTATGCTTTGGAAAGACAGACTGGACGAGATCAAACCGTCCTTGGCGGATATTGTGGTTGGTGTCATTAACACACCAAGTCTGGTCCCCGTGAGTGGGGGAGGTTGGCAAAAGGCTTAGTATCCAGATAGAGGATGCAACAAAAGTCCGTCCCGACCAGAGCCGTTTCCCTTGGTATCAAACATAAACGCAGATTTTAGTTTGGTATTCAGCCAGCATGTTGTGCAGCTTTGTCTAAATGAACCGGTTCGCTTGCGTAAATTTTGTCGTAACAGTTGCTGTATTTTTAGGGGGGCGTGTCTAACTTTCTACGTTCAATAATGTTTTAATATTGATAAGTTTTGGACCTTGGTTGAGATTTGCTTTGATATAAAATGATATTACAGAAATATTATAAGTATTTGTAATATTAATGTTTCACCATAAGTATTTCTGCTTGATATTTTTCGGGTGACCTATCAATGTCTTTATTTGGTTGGTCTTAGTACCAAGAGCCCCAAAACAGATAACAACGCTATTAACGGAGTGAAATAAATCATGCTCAAATTTGGTATACTATCGGCTGCATGCCTTTTTCTTGGCATAGTGTGCGCACCCGTTAGCGCTCAGGAAATTGCTGATACGATTTATCAGGGTGGCCCAATTATAACAATCAACGATGATTCGCCTCGTGCCGAGGCTGTTGCGGTGGCGGATGGGAAAATTCTTGCCGTTGGTGCTCTCGCTGAAATCATGCCCCATAAGGGTGAAAACACAAAGGTTTTTGACCTTGACGGGCGTACGATGTTGCCCGGTTTTGTGGACAGTCACGGACATGTGGTGATGGGCGGAGTACAAGCTTTATCAGCCAATCTCCTTGCTGCGCCGGATGGCGAAGTTACGGATATTCCCAGCCTTCAGGAATCGCTGCGGACTTGGATGGCGGACAACGCAGCAACTGTTGAAAAAATTCAACTCATTGTCGGGTTTGGATATGATCAGTCCCAATTGAAGGAATTGCGTCACCCCACGCGCGATGAACTGGATGAAGTGTCATCTGATATCCCGGTTATTATCGTTCATCAATCCGGCCATTTTGGTGTGGTAAATACAAAGGCACTGGAATTTGCAGGCATCACAGCGGAGACGCCAAATTCTGCTGGCGGTATCTTCCGGCGACGCAAAGACGGCGAATCTGACGGTGTCCTAGAGGAAAATGCGTTCTTTGCCGTTTTGTCCAAACTTCTCGGCGGGCTTGGTGAAGAAGGGGGACGTGCCTTTGCTAAGGCCGGGTCAGAACTTTGGGCTCAGTACGGTTATACAACGGGACAAGAAGGCCGTCCTAACCCTCAAATTGTAGAAATGATGAAAAAAATTGCCGCAGAGGGCGGTTTCAAAATTGACGTAGTCACCTATCCCGATGTGATGATTGACAGAGATTATATCAAAGCCAATGTATCTAGCAGCTATAAAAATCGGATGCGTGTGGGTGGTGCTAAACTGACAATCGATGGCT
>JAESSK010000024.1 GCA_016764155.1 Rhizobiaceae bacterium | reverse complement strand
TCAGATCCAATTCCAATTCTTGATCCTGCAGCCGACCTCAACACGTTCAGAATGCTTACGGAAACTGCGTGCACGATAATTTTGCGCTGCCTTGCGGTCGCGGCATCGCTACAGTTCCGTTTGCCAATTTTCGTGGTTTCAGTGCAATCATTGTCAACGACTCTATATTTTTTATCTCCGAATCCTCGCCAGGAATCTCCGGCAAGGTTCTTGAGCATTGCGCCCTTCCAATTGAAAGCATTATGAGAAAAATTCACATAGGCTCCCATCATTTTGGTGGTGCTAAGGGCAATGTTTTTGGTGAGTCTGGATCGATTACTGTTTTTCTTGCCCCAGGCAATTACCTGGTCGCTCAATTGCCGATCATTATGCATGTGCCCAAAGGCAAATAGATCGGTGAAACTGTGCAGGGCCAGCGCTTCATAGTGCAGCGCCTCCCAGAGACGCCCCTTCTTTCTCGCTAAAAGCAGGGCGTATCTGTGCCATTGGGTATACGCTTGAGCTGCGCGAAGTGAAAAATGGGTGGGATTATTCACGGCCAGACTAATTGAATGGTCACGTTCAGTATCATTGGAACTTTTGCCGCGCACCAGATTTTTTAGGCGCTGATGTCTTTTGGCAAAGGATGGACTGTTCACCTCTTTAACCGTGACCGCATAGTCGCCATATATTGCCACCAGATCACCAAATGTAAATTTGGTGAATTCTCGTCCGTTTGCAACAGCGCCAATTGCTTCTGATTTTCTCGATAAGTGTTTGCCTGATAATAATTTGCCCGACAGGCCAGGATTACGACGGTTAAGTTTAGCTAATGCCGATTTGAATGCTTCGCGACCGATCTCGCTATGTTCAAAACTGTCAAACGCGAAGGCAGGCGTGCAACCCAATAGGCAAGCAACAATCGTAAGTCTCAATAACAATTAACTCTCCCCAAAACACCCAATTCGCAAGATAACTCAAACGAATTTTTCCCTGTATGAGTGGTAGCCTCATCTAAATACTCTATAGAGTCAATTACTTAAGCAAGGATCATATGGTTGGATTAGAACTGCCCGACAGGTAGATTTAGTTTTTGACATTTAATCTGCGCGGCTTGAACGCCTCAGACACAACTGTTGCAGCATGTGCTCTTCAGAAGAGGGTTGTATTCCAACCTCTTCATCAACGAAAAACGGCGGAACAAAGTTCCGCCGTTTAATCTCAATTGACTATTTTTTTAAACTCGGTTTGCGCCGAGCGCTAATTATGCGAGTTCAATCTTGCTAACAGCAGTTTTTCCGCTACGGGAATCAACTTCTGTTTCGAAAGAAACTTTTTGACCATCAGCAAGAGCGCTAATGCCGGCTCTTTCTAATGCAGTCGCATGAACAAAAACGTCCTGCTGACCATCGTCAGGTTGAATGAAGCCAAAGCCTTTTTGGCTGTTATAGAATTTTACTGTTCCGGTGTTCATTGAAATTACCTTTCACCAATGAATTGCACTTTGGGGAGGTGCACGAATTTTCGTACCCATACCCCTTATTCGAATTAAGTAGAAACGCCTGAAAAGTGCACGGCCATCATTGATGGGCGGCGAAGACAAGAAGTTCGACCAACGTCGATATCCAGCCATTATACACTATTTAAGGTGAAAGCAAGGCAGGATAATGGGGCACGCCAGCAATTGGCATCAAACGGGTATCAATAACATATCATAAACGGACAGTTTATGCTGTGCAAAGTTGATGATTTGGTCCGTGCGGCTGACATCTGCGTCAGTTCGATGTGTTTTTCTCGGCGAACTTTGTTGGATAGATTGTTCTGAATATATACAAAATGAGGCATCCTTATGGACGCCTCATTCTCGATTGTTAGTGTTTGAACTTTTTGATCTCGCCTGCTGCCAGGCGGGAGCTGTATGATTTCAGTTCCTTTTTCACCAGGCCCATCAGGAAGTAGAGAGCAAAGATGTTCACCACAGCCATGGCGAAAATTGCTGCGTCTGAGAAGTCGATGACGGGGCCCAGACTTGCTGCTGCTCCGATTACGATGAAAACGCAGAATATTATCTTGAAGGTCAACTCGGAAGTTTTTCCCTCGCCGAATAGATATGTCCAGCTTTTCAATCCGTAATAGGACCATGAGATCATGGTTGAGAATGCGAACAGCACCACCGCAACTGCAAGCACATAAGGGAACCACGAGATTGACGAGCCGAAGGCGGCGGANGTCANTGCTACGCCGGTGTTGTCGCCAATGGTTTTAATTGCGGTGCCTGCATCATTGAGCAGAAACTGNCCNGTTGCNGGATCNGCAATCAATTGCCCGGATATGGTGATCACCAATGCNGTCATTGTACAAATCACAACNGTATCGATCAAAGGTTCAAGCAGTGACACAAAGCCTTCGGTGATTGGTTCGTTGGTTTTNACCGCAGAGTGGGCGATGGCTGCGGAACCAACACCGGCTTCGTTGGAAAATGCTGCCCGTTTGAAGCCCTGAATAAGAGCGCCAACAAACCCGCCAGCAACGCCTAGACCTGTAAAGGCTCCTTCAAAGATTTGGCTAAAGGCCCATCCGATTTTATCATAATTCACCAGAAGGATAACGAGGGCTGCACCCACATAAAGGATGCCCATGAAAGGCACGACTTTTTCGGTCACTTGAGCGATCGATTTGATGCCGCCAACGATCACCATGAACACAACGGCGGCGAAAATTATGCCGGTAATCCAGCCGGGATAATCTCCGACAATTCCGGCAATCTGTGCGTGAGCCTGATTGGCCTGAAACATGTTTCCGCCGCCAAGTGCACCAAGGATACAGAATATGGAGAATACAATGGCGAGTATTTTGCCACCCGGTAATCCCAGTTCATCAAAACCTTTTGAGATGTAATACATTGGGCCACCGGAAACGGTGCCATCTTCATATTCGTTGCGATATTTCACGCCCAGCGTGCACTCGGTAAATTTGGTGGCCATGCCCATAAGTCCGGCAAGGATCATCCAAAAGGTTGCGCCCGGTCCGCCGATCCCGACAGCAACGGCAACGCCTGCTATGTTACCAAGGCCAACGGTGCCTGAAAGCGCTGTTGCAAGCGCTTGGAAGTGACTGACCTCGCCTGCATCGTTGGGGTCCGAATAATCGCCTTTAACCAAGTCTATTGCGTGGCCAAAAAAGCGAAACTGAACAAATCCAAAATATAATGTGAAAATAGTGGCAGCAACCACCAGCCACATAACGATCCAAGGAAAACTTGTTCCGGGAAAGGGCGCAAAAATGAGGCCTACAAAAGGACCGGTAACGCTTGCAAAAACTTCGTTTACTTTCTGGTCCAGTGTCATTGCCTCTTGGGCGTGGGTGGCGCTGATGCCAGCGGCCAATGTTGCAAGCGTAAACAACGGCAGTAATAGTTTGTGAGATATAGTCATTGGTTTTCTCCCCTTAACCGACAACTGTTACGGGGACGGTTGCGCCCATAACCAAGTTGGACGTGGCGCTGCCGAAGATGCGTTTTGTGATGCCGCCTTCCGATGCGCGGCAAACGATAATTTGCTCGGCATTTTCTTCTTCAGCAATTGCTATTAGCGTTTGTGCGACATCCCCATGGCGCACAATGCCTTTTGCAGTTAGGCCTGCTTTTTGCAGTTTTTCGATAGCTGGCGTTACAACACGCTCCATCGCGGTGGAAATTTCCTCTTCACGACGCTTGTGACGCTCTTCGTTTTCCTGTGGCGTTTGAAACGAAAAGGGTGACCATTCTACAACGTAGACAATCAGCAATTCACANTTTCCAATCAACCCCGCCATTCTTTCAGCGTAGTTCAAGGCACGTTCACCTGAACCATGCCCATCAAGACCAATTACCAGTTTTGCAGTCATTTTCCATACTCCCCTGTTGTCAATGAATTGATCCGAACCGCAAACACCCCTCCCCAGAAGCAAAACTATTAAACTGATATCGAACCCGGTATCCGGTCATAAAGACCATCTGCCCAGTTTCACTTTAGGAAAAAAGACCGATGAGTCTAACTANTATTANCAAATTTTTGGAATACAGTGNTAGTTGCTGTGAATAAGTATGGGANNTNCTTCCTNAGAAGTGGATTAAGTTATGCGTANATGTAGTATTGTTGGGNNCCAAATTAATGTTGATTCATTNTAGTGCGCATCAAATCTGTGTATAGTTGGTGTGAGGTATTTTAAATTGCAATTGACGCTAGGGAAGGTTGGAAAATACCAAATGTCCTGCAGATATATTTCAGTGTGGGCATGGACGCGGTTAACCAGATTATTTGTGAAAATGGTGGAGGGCGTGTGGGCGCAATTCGGCCAGACAGATTTAATTAGCCGGCCGCATGAGCTGTTTTCAAAATTCGTCATGCGGTCTGGCTAATTCATCGGGATCAATTCAAATGCCCGGTTTTTACGAAAATTATACAGCCTTCAGTACTGAAAGGTGTGTGAACACTGCCAGGTGGATTGCGAAGCCAAGTGCCTTTTGGATAGCGTCCTTGTTCGTCTTCAAATACACCGTCGATTACAAAAATTTCTTCTCCACCGGCATGGATGTGTCGGTGGAATTTCGTTCCCGGTTGCCACTTCACCAAAGCGACGTTTTCTGTTTCAAATTGGTGGAGCGGTAAAACGCTCAGTCCTTCAGCTGGGCCGTGTAACCAATTTTCCTTTGTGGTGTCGACCCGCACATGGTCTTGATCCAATTCGTCCATCTGTCCGAGTTTAACGAAAATGGTTGCGCCATTGGTGCTGTGGGGGCGGTGTTTGGAACCGACCGGATTTCGAACGTAAGTGCCTGCACTGAAGTCTCCTGTTTCGTCGGAAAATACGCCATCCAAAACAAAGAACTCTTCACCACCAACGTGAACATGGGGGGTAAATTCGCTGTTGGGTGAAAATCGCACGATGGTGGTTGCCCGGCCAGATTCCGCCTCTTCGCGTTCCAGCAATTGGCGCTCGACGCCTGACGATTTGCTGCCAACCCAATCTCTGTCATCAACTTTGATGACAAGGCGTGTTGTAAAATCCATGTTGAAATTCGTGGTCATTTTTTTGGTCCTTTCATAGTCTCAGGTTTATGGTGGGGCGTTGAATTTGGGGGCCGGAAAACCCGGCCTCCGTTAATGTTGCTTCTTCCGGTTTAGTTAGTTGAAGCTTGTCTGATTGAAGCTACGACGGATTTAGTGTCAGCCACGTGGCTTGCGATCATGCGGAAGTTGGTGAGCGCTGCGGCGTAGCCGTCGAGGCCGGGTAGTTGAGCTGCTGCTGTTGCGTCTGAAACAACCATGACCTCGAAGCCTTGTTCTGCCAATTCTCTCATGTGAGATTCAGTACAAAGATTTGCTGACATGCCAGCGATGATGACTTTGCTAATGCCGCGCTTGCGAAGTTGCAGAACGAGGTCATTGGTTTCAGGGCCGAAAACCTTGTGCGGGCTGGTTACAACGGTTTCGCCGTCATTGATGTATTTCTTATATTGCTCGAGCCAGTCGGCGCCGGACCCTTCGAAGCCTTCTGATGTTAACGCGCCTTTGCGATCAAACATTCCGATTTTGTGCATTAGAGTTTCCAGTGCGCCTTCAAACTTCCAGCCGTGGTCGTGTTTATAATAATAATGTGGGGAGACGAAGACCGGGAGGTTGTTGGCTTTTGCTGCTGCGAAAAGTTGGTCGATGTGTTTGACGGTGTCGTTGGCTATCACGTTTTTTCCGACAACGCCCCAAGCAACGCCATCGGGGCTGAGGAAATCATTTTGTGGATCGGTGACCAAAAGGGCGGTGCTGCCGTGAACGATTTTAAATCCGGGATCGGGCAGTCCTGCAGCTTGTGAAAATAGCGGTGCGGCGAAAGATAGGGAAACTGCGAGAGTGGCTATTCCCAAGATTGATTTGAGTAAATTAGGCATTTCAAATTTCCTTATGAATTGTCTATCTATTAGTAGGTAGATGAATTGCAGATGGGTGTTGACCACTGGCATGTCAAGAACTATCTATCATTAGATAGAATAAATTTTGGAGATGTGTGATGGTCGAAGCCCAATCCGTGAGGGAGCGTATTCTTAAGGCTGCCGAAAAACGCATGAGCAGCGTTGGCTATCACNCTGTAAGCTTTCGTGATCTNGCNGANGATGTNGGTGTGAAAAGTTCGAGCGTCCACTACTACTTTCCTCAGAAAGAAGATTTGGGCGAAGAGTTGGTGAAACAATATTCAGAGATGTTTTTTACGGAACTCGGAAAAATTGACAACAAATCTGGCGACCCTTTGCTGGCCATTCAAAAGTTCCTGGCAATATACGCCAATGCGTTGGTCATCGGAAAAGCGGTGTGTCTGTGTGCTGTCCTTGGGGCGGAAACCAACTCACTACCCGACAAAATTAGGATCAGCGTCAGAGATTTCTTCCGGGCCAACATCGCCTGGTTACAGGTGGTTTATGACCGTGTCCCGTCGTCAGCCTCGATGATGACACCGATTGAGATNTTGTCTGCTATCGAAGGGNCGATGATTGTNTCNTCNACGATGAAAAGCAGAAAAGCGTATGACGCAATTGCTCATCGTATCGAGACTGGCTTTTCGGATGCGATGGATATCGGCGACAGAGAGTAAGGTCGTGCGGTGGTTGCCGTTTTTTGAAATTGGACGCCAGTCAGGCGAGGTCAAACAGCATTAATTCACAATCCGATAATGCTTTGATGGTGCAAATTTCCTGATCATCGAATTGAAGGCCATCACCGGCTGAAAGTCGTTCGCCTTCAATTTCGATCATGCCATCGACCACTTGGAGGAANCCNGCNCGTCCNGTTTTGAANNTGNGTTTGATGGTTTTNCCATCGTCCAATTTNGTCAGATANACGTNAGTATCAGAATTCAGGTGGACGGAATTTTCTTGCTTGTCGGGGCCNGCGATCANTCCGAACATGTTNTGGATNTTATCTTCATTGATNCCAATNTGCTCGTAGGAAGGTTCNNTGCNTCTGGCNTCTGGAATAATCCAGATTTGCAGGAAGTGTACGCCTTCGGTATCGGAAGCATTCATCTCCGAATGNTGGATGCCNGTTCCNGCCGACATGCGCTGAATTTCGCCGGGCTTTATGATCGAGCCATTGCCGAGNCTATCTTCATGTTTCAACGCGCCNGATANGACATANGTCAGGATATCCATNTCGCTATGTTCNTGGTTGCCGAAACCTGCGCCTGAAATCACCCGGTCTTCATTGATGACCCGCAAGGCCCTATGACCGGCACGGCTTGGGTCGCTAAATCCACCGAAGGAAAAGGTATGNTAACTATCCAGCCANCCCATNTGNGTGCGGCCGCGCANTGATTTGTCGTGGATNAGGGCCATTTTGAAATTCCTATTTTGGTTCTTCCNGCTTNCTAGNGCTGCGGCCATCGANGATGACNTAAGCGATGATCAGTGCCGTTGTCGCGACCATGATGAAAGGCACAGAGGGGGCAAAGATCAAAAGCAGGATAAATGCGCCNTTAAACAGNATGGCGTTTCGNAGNAATTTNTTGCGGATATCGATTGGANGNTAAACAAAATGCAGGAATTGCAGCGCGACCATGAAAGATAGAATGCCGAAGGCCGCGAGCAATTTATAATCTAAGAGGTTTAACTCGGGAATCACGGAAAACCGGATCATCGCGGCGATGCCNCCAAGGCCNACATANATCAATAAATGCGAATANATGATGCCGTGGCCNTGGCCTAATTTTTGGCCGATGATGCGGCGTTCGCTGTTTTCGAAATATANCCACCATAAACCGCANGCGAGTGCGAAACCGCAAAAACCCATGAGTATGGATAGGGGCGTCCANGTGAGTGCATCAAAACTGCCGGTAAGACTGACNACGGACTCTCCNAGCAAAATGATGGTGAGCAGACCGAAGCGTTCCGGTAAATGGTGAGCGTGAACCGGTGTATCNTGNAGGCGCTTTTTGCCGATNAATGGCATTANCAGATCAAAAACAATCCCGGCATAGAGCAGGNTGTATCGCAAAATTCCNTCGAAAAANAGTGAAGACAGACTGATCAGTATGCCNATTGAAAACGACAAAGCGAGAAAATTGGAGACGCTTTTTGTATCCGCGTTGATCTGGCTGGCGCGCAGATACATCAGCACCGTTAAGGCTCGGATTGCCACATAGGAAAACAGGAAGCCCTTATAGTAAGTATCGAAATCTGTGTTGATATGGGAGGCCAAAATGATGACGCAAAACATCTGCAGGAAATTAAGCAGGCGTTGGAAAATATCATCGCATTCAAAGCGATTGGCAAACATNGTTGCCCCGGTCCATGCCCACCANATCGGTATCATGATGAGAATATATTTCAGATAGATCTCAGTAGAGATATGGCCATCGTGAACATNCAGCAGAACGTGCGCNGCNTTGGCNATTGCNACGACGAAAATCAGATCAAAGAACAGCTCTAACCATGTGGCACGACGATCACTGTCGTGATTTTCTACTTGTTTTTGTGGGGAGGTCATCGGAATTTAAACTTGTTTGGTCGAAGCAATTTCATGAATTTCGATGGTGGCACCGCCCTCGATCATATCGGGAAAAGCTTCGGCGAATTGTTGGAAATATGGTTTTTCAAAATGTTGATCAATTGCCGCTGAATTTTCCCAGCGTTCAAAAAACAGAAAATGTCCGGGGCGTGCCTGATCTTCCAAAAAACTATAAGAGATGCAGCCTTGTTCTTCCAAAGATTGCGGGATCAGTTTTAAAGACATTTCAATCAGCGCCGCCCGATGCTCGTCCTTCACCTTAAATTCGCCGCTGATAATATGCATGATTACTCCAGAATGTNNGTGGGTACAAAGTTCGCACTATGATGTAGANAACGTTGNTTGCCAATTAGGAGTGGAAAGGTTCTGTTGTAAAGACAGAATTTCCGAGGGAGATANACTGATGTCCAAACGTTCAATTGTGCCTGCTGAAGTTCGTGTGGCGGCCAATGAATTGAAAATGTCTCCGGGGATTATCTCAGGCAATCACGTTTTTTTGACAGGTGTCACGGGGAGCGATGCGCAGGGGCAAATGTCGGAAGATCCGAAAGTTCAGTTTCGCTGTGCCTTTGAAAAGGTGGGTCTTGTTTTGCGTGAAGCGGGTTTGACATATCAATCGATGGTGGAGATGACGACTTATCACGTGGGCTTGCGTGANCACTTTGANCTCTTCAATACCGTTCGTCTTGAATATGTGGAGGAACCTTATCCGGCATGGACGGCTGTTGAGGTTGCTGGCCTTCGTCGGGAAGGGGCTCTTGTTGAGATCCGTGTGATCGCGAGTACAGATCAAGCCACATAACCTTATTGGAATAAGGTTTTATTCCAAACATATGAGGCGTTTTCATTGCTTAAAATCCTAACGGTTCATTAACCATAATCGATTCTAACGGTTCTGATTGTCATTGTGGTGGCGAATCTAGGCGNTTGGCCTTGAAAATTGCCTAATTGCGCCTTCCTTTGACCATCTTAATAGGGTTTTACACGGGCACAGTCGGTCATAGGAAGCGTTCCCCGATTGGTTCATTTTAACGAAAGAGGCTCACATCGATGAGTGGGATTAGTCTGTTTGCGGTCACAGCCGCTTTTGCGCAGGGGGTTGAACTTGCGGCTCCTGATAATGAATTGACTTTGGTTAGCATGTTCCTTGAAGCGGGATTTGTGGTCAAGATGGTGATGGTTGGTTTGCTGATCGCCTCTGTCTGGTCATGGGGGATCATGATTGACAAGTGGGTTTTATATACCAAAACCAATCGACAGCTCGACCGCTTTGAAAAAGTGTTTTGGTCCGGNCANTCNTTGGAAGAACTTTATCGNTCNCTGGATGACCACACNCCCACCGGNATGGGCGCGNTGTTTATGTCGGCGATGCGNGAATGGAAACGTTCATTTGAGCGNGGGGCNGGNACAGGCATCGGNNTGCAGATGCGTATTGATAAGGCGCTCGATGTCTCATTGGCGCGTGAAATGGGTCGGCTGGAACATCGGCTGATGTTTTTGGCGACCGTTGGTTCGGCGGCTCCTTTTGTCGGGCTGTTTGGTACGGTGATTGGTATCATGACCTCGTTTCAGGCGATTGCCGGATCGAAATCGACCAATCTTGCGGTTGTTGCACCGGGCATAGCGGAAGCCTTGCTGGCAACTGCGCTGGGGTTGCTTGCGGCCATTCCGGCGGTGATTGCCTATAACAAGTTTTCGACGGATGCGGGTAAAATCAGCGGTCGTCTTGAAGGTTTTGCGGACGAATTTTCTGCCATTCTTTCGCGTCAGATCGATGAGAAGAAATAGCAACTAACAGTTAGCTAAGGATAAATTTTATGGCCATGTCAGTTGGGAATTCCGGGGGACGATCGCGGCGGCGCGGGCGTCGCGGCCCGAATAAAGCTCAAGTGATGAGCGAAATCAACGTTACGCCGTTTGTGGATGTGATGCTTGTTTTGCTGATTATTTTTATGGTCACCGCACCTTTGCTTACCGTTGGTGTGCCGATTGATTTGCCTGAAACGAAAGCAAGTCAACTCAATGCCGAAAGCGAACCGATCACGATTTCGGTAAAAAAAGAAGGTGGAATTTTTCTGCAGGAAACAGAAATTCCGCTTGTGGAACTGGTGGCTAAACTCAAGGCCATTGCCAAAAATGGTTATGAAGAACGCATTTTTGTGCGTGGCGATAAAGGTGCCACCTATGGTGATGTGATTGAAGTGATGGCGTTGATTTCCTCGTCTGGATATAAGCGCCTAGCGATGATCACCCTACAGGAGCAAAAGTAAATTATGTTGTTTCGTGATTGATCCATGAAGCTTGGTGTTGCTCTTTCAAGCATTGCCCATGTGGGCATTATAACCTGGGGACTTTGGTCCATATCCGGGCCAAAGCCGTTTGTGGTGGCGGAAGTTGAGGCGCTGTCGATTGATATTGTGCCGATTGAAGAGATTACCAAAGCAGTGCAGGGGGAAAAGAAGGCGGATTTAGGCGACGAACCCGCGCCAACGCCCACCAAAAAACCTGTGCCTGAAACCCCTGCGGTTAATGTGGGGGATACGAAAAACGATATTAAGTCGCAGGAAGCGAAAGAAAAGGCAGCACCCGTTGAAGCGACGAAAGCGCCTTCGGCACCTGAATCTCCGGAACAACCGCCAGAGCCTAAGATTTCTCCTGACCCGATACAGGAATTGGTCGATAAGGAAACGCCAGTTCCAACCACTGAACTTGCAGCGCTGAACGAACCCAAAATTCCTCTTCTGGAAGATCCGGCGGACACCACTGCTGAGACTTCCGAGACAGCAGAACAATTTGCAAAATTGCCGGATAATGTGCCGACCCCGATTGTGCGTCCGAAACCGCCAAAGGCAAAAACCGCCGAGACGAAAGATCGCAAACAGACCGACACCGAGCCAGCAAAGAAATCCAAACCAGCCGCGAAAGCGAAGAAAGAATCTACCGAAGATTTGATTGCCTCGCTATTGAATAAGCAGGAGCCATCCGCCGGGGGGGCAAAACGCTCAACCAAAAAAGCAGCGCTTGGAACCAAAAAAGGCAATGCCGCAAAATTGAGTACCAGTGAAATGGATGCTTTGAGATCAGCCATCGAACAATGTTGGTCGGTGCCAATCGGCCTTTCGGATGCGGAAAATATGCGGGTAACGATCACCATGCATTTGGCACCAGATGGGACGCTTGATGGTAAACCAAGTGTGCGGGCAACGGGCGGCGAGACGGGTGCACGCAGGGCATTTTCCGGTAGTGCGCGTCGGGCTGTGATGAAATGCGCACCCTATAACTTACCGGCAGAGAAATATGAGACATGGGCAGAAGTGGTCGTGAATTTCGACCCAAGCCAGATGTTTTGAACAACTGGACAATTTTATGACACGCATTGAGTTTAGTAATATGATATCAAAATCCGCAGGAGATAACGGAATGAACAAAATCGCAAGCACTTGGGGCGGGGAAACTTTTTCGCGTTTCAGATTCTTGGCTGTTTGGATGAGTGGGTTTTTAGCTGCTCTCGTTATCAGCATTTCCTCTGCCCATGCGCTGGTTGAAATTGATATCACCAAGGGCAATGTGGAGCCGTTTCCTATTGCTATTACTAATTTTTCCGGACAAAAAATCGCGCAGGATATTGCAGCTATAGTTGAAGCGGATTTGCGTAATTCAGGCTTATTTAGGCCATTGGATAAA
>JAESSK010000023.1 GCA_016764155.1 Rhizobiaceae bacterium | reverse complement strand
CTCTATATTGCGCAGCCGCCCCTATATAAAGTAACGCGCGGAAAATCCTCGCAATATCTCAAAGATGAATCCGAGCTGGAAGAATTCCTTATCTCAGGTGGACTGGAAGATTCCCGTCTCGAAATGGGCAATGGCGAAATTCGCGTCGGCGCTGATTTGCGCACCGTGATCAATACTTCGATAAAAATCAGAACACTGCTCAATGGCCTTCACACACGTTATCCTCGCCATATCGTGGAACAGGCAGCCATCGCTGGTGCACTTGATATCAAATTGATGGATGATGATGCAGGCGCGGCAAAAGTAGCCAATGATGTTGCCCAGCGCCTCGATCTGATCTCGGAAGAAACCGAACGCGGTTGGCAAGGCAGCGTTGCCGATGATGGTGGCTTGAGTTTTGAACGCACCGTGCGCGGCGTTCGCGAAGTGGCCCAAATCGACATGGCTCTAATTGCCTCCGCCGATGCCCTTCGGTTGAACCAATTTGCCGGTGAATTGTTTGAGGTCTACGGCCTGCCACCAGTTTTCCACAAAAAGGAAGTGGCGACAAACATCTCCGGGCCAATGCTGTTGCTGGATACTGTATTTGAAGCCGGACGCAAGGGCATCGCCCTGCAACGCTATAAGGGCCTTGGCGAAATGAACCCTGACCAATTATGGGAAACAACCCTTGATCCCGATGCCAGAACCCTGTTGCAAGTGCGGGTACACGAAGCAACCGAAGCTGATGATCTGTTCACTCGCTTGATGGGTGAAGAGGTGGAACCGCGCCGGGAATTCATTCAGAAAAACGCCCTGAATGTTGCCAATCTGGATGTTTAAAAAACATCCAGATTTTATACCGATAATCTGGAATTTTTAGAATTTTTCCAAAGGTTTTNNTGGCGTTTTTTACANCTATAAAAGTGATTAAATATCAACANCTTACNTTCGAAACCCGTTAGGCTCCTTCCTGCGAATNCCNAAGCNGTCNGNAGATAGCTAAAATTTTAACGATGTTGTTTCCGTAAACTTCTCGTTCTCCCGATAACTTCCGCTCATCCAATGATTGGAAGNTTATCAAAAATGTATGATTTTAGTGACAATACACATACGCGAATTATTCGCTTATCCCTTGTGATACTGNTTGTAGCCTGTTTCGCATTATGGTTTCAGTTTGCCCGAATTTCAGATCTNGTGGCATTTTTCACCTCNGGTGACATAAGTNAAATGTCCGTNGAGGCTATTAAAACATCCCTGCAAGTTGGGTCATTNATATTAATCGTCTCGGCGGTTATTATGATTTTGTCCCACACGATGGGCGATCTTGCCCGCACCCGTGAATTGGCCTATGTCGATGAACTGACCGGCCTTCCCAACCNCCGCAGCTTCAACAAAGNTCTGGCAGCAGAANTGCNGAATGGCAANCGCACCAAGAAANATGTGGCGGTGATGTATTTTGATCTNGATCGTTTCAAAATCATCAATGACTGTCATGGCCATCAGGCCGGCGACCTNGTCATTCAGACCTTTGGTCAGCGCATNAAAGNGCTCCTGCGTTCAGAAGATATGATTGCCCGTTTGTCCGGTGACGAATTTGCGGCCGTCATAACCAATGTGGAATCCACTTCGGATATTGAGTGCCTTTCTTCGCGAATTCTCGAAGCGATGAAAGAGCCCATCACATACAGTNAGAAAAACCTTTANGTTGGCGNTTCTATTGGGATTTCCGTTATCGANCCCGGTTCCATCGATGCCACCGAAGCATTGCGCCGGGCAGATTTCGCCCTCCTTTACGCGAAGGAAAAAGGCCGCAATCAAATGGTGTTTTTCGATCCCGAAATGGCAAAAACCATTAAATCAAAAAGCCAGATGGAGGCAGATCTGCGCGAAGCGCTTTCTGAACAAACCCTCTATTTGAATTATCAGCCATTGATTAATCAAAGTGTCGGAGAGATTAAGGGTGTTGAAGCACTGGTNCGCTGGAACCATCCGNTCCACGGCTTGNTTCCCCCATCGACTNTCATNCCGCTGGCAGAAGAAATGTGTGTCATCAATCAGCTGGGCGAGTTTGTTTTGCGCCGCGCCTGCATAGACATCCGNCCGCTTGGTGATATCAAACTGGCGGTCAACGTATCTCCGATGCAAATCATGCAGGATGGCTTTGTCGATATGGTCAAGAATATTCTTGACGAAACAGACTTTGAAGCACGCCGCCTTGAGCTGGAAATCACCGAGGGAATTTTNATCTCGCCGACAGAAACCACCATGAGGGTACTTCAGGAATTGCGCGCGCTTGGCGTGAGCCTCGCACTGGACGATTTCGGCACNGGATTNTCCTCCATGTCCTATCTGCGCGAATACCCTCTTGATCGCATCAAAATCGATAAAACCTTTATTGATGGCATCAATGACGATCAGCAAAATTTCAATTTTGTAACCAAAATGATTGATCTGGGCAGTTCGCTTGGCATGGACGTCACCGTTGAAGGCATTGAAACTAAAGAGCAAATGCAGCTAATACAGCTGAGTACCTGCAACGAATTGCAGGGGTTTTATTTCTCAAAACCTCTCAGTTCCTCAGAGCTAAGCGCATCCGATTGGATGAAAACAATTGCCATATCGAAAGACACTGACGTGCTCATGGCAAGCTAATCAGGGTACAAAAATCACTAAGGGGCTCGGTAATTTTGTCTGATTGCCGGGCCCTTTGCATTTTTGCGGCCCCGCAACGCTCCAAGAAATCCCCCAATCCCCTTGCATCCCTTGCAAACCCTGCTACATGCAACCCATGAGCACAGAATATCCAGGCCGCGACCACATTCGCAACTTCTCCATCGTCGCCCATATCGACCATGGAAAATCGACTCTTGCCGACCGTTTGATTCAGGAAACTGGCGGGCTTGCCAGCCGCGAAATGACCGAGCANGTGCTCGACAGTATGGATATCGAGCGCGAGCGCGGCATCACCATCAAAGCCCAGACTGTTCGCCTCAATTATACAGCCAAAAACGGCGAACGTTACGTGCTCAATCTTATCGACACTCCCGGCCACGTGGATTTCGCTTACGAGGTCTCCAGATCTCTTTCAGCCTGTGAAGGATCCTTGCTGGTAGTTGACGCTTCACAAGGCGTTGAAGCCCAGACTTTGGCCAACGTATATCAGGCCATCGACAACGACCACGAGATCGTCACCGTCCTCAACAAAATCGATTTGCCCGCAGCTGAACCCGACCGCATCAAACGGCAGGTCGAGGAAGTCATCGGGCTGGATGCATCCAATGCCATTGAAGTTTCAGCCAAAACCGGCGTTGGCATCCCCGAAGTGCTGGAAGCCATCGTCACCGATCTTCCGCCACCAAGCCACGGCGATATTGACGCGCCGCTTAAAGCGCTGCTGGTGGATAGCTGGTACGACACTTATCTCGGCGTCATCGTTTTGGTACGAGTCATCGATGGTGAAGTTAAAAAAGGCCAGACCATCCGCATGATGGGCACTGATGCCAAATATCTTGTCGACCGTGTCGGCGTATTCACCCCAAAAATGATTGATATGCCAAGCCTCGGCCCCGGCGAAATCGGTTTCCTTACTGCTTCAATCAAAGAAGTCGCCGACACAAGGGTTGGCGATACCATCACCGACGATAAAAACCGCACGGAAAAAGCCCTCCCCGGTTTTGAACCGGCACAACCCGTTGTGTTCTGCGGCCTGTTCCCAGTTGATGCAGCAGACTTTGAAGATTTACGCAGCGCCGTTGGCAAATTGCGTCTCAACGATGCCAGTTTCTCCTATGAGATGGAAACCAGTGCCGCCCTTGGCTTCGGTTTCCGCTGTGGTTTCCTTGGCCTGTTACATCTGGAAATTATTCAGGAACGCCTGGAGCGCGAGTTCAACCTCGATCTCATCGCCACCGCTCCAAGCGTGGTCTATGAAATGTCGATGAATGATGGCAGCACAATCAATCTACATAATCCGGCCGATATGCCGGACGTGGTGAAAATCGCCGAGATCCATGAACCATGGATACGTGCCACCATTTTGACCCCTGATGAATATCTCGGTTCCATCCTGAAACTTTGTCAGGACCGGCGCGGCGTTCAAATCGACCTCACCTATGTGGGCAAGCGCGCCATGCTTTCTTACGACCTGCCGCTCAATGAGGTGGTATTTGATTTCTACGACCGTTTGAAATCAATCTCCAAGGGTTATGCCAGTTTCGATTACCAAATCACCGATCACCGGATTGGCGATCTGGTGAAACTTTCGATCCTTGTCAACGAAGAACCGGTGGATGCTCTTTCCATGCTGGTTCACCGCTCGCAGGCCGAAAAACGTGGTCGCACCATGTGCGAAAAGCTGAAACATCTGATCTCGCGTCACATGTTCAAAATCCCAATTCAGGCAGCGATTGGCGGCAAGGTTATTGCCCGCGAAACCATCTCTGCCATGCGCAAGGACGTGACCGCCAAATGTTATGGCGGTGACGCCACCAGAAAGCGCAAACTGCTCGACAAGCAGAAAAAAGGCAAAAAGAAAATGCGCCAGTTCGGTCGGGTGGAAATCCCGCAAGAGGCCTTCATTCAGGCCCTTAAAATGGGCGATGACTAAAATCAGGTTGGGAGGGTCTGCCTGCGCCCGCCCCCTACATGCCACAAAATATCGAGGCTATCCGGCAATCCATTAGCAAGACTAACTATTTGGAATGCCTTGCTTCATCTTGCCTGGCGATGTGCTCTCGCCTCACGCCATGCCAAAAACACCGCGCCTGCAATAATGATGCCAGCGCCCAGCAGGCTGATATTATCTGGAACCACATCAAATATCGCATAATCGTAAAACGATGCGTAAATCAGTGCAGCGTAGGAAAACGGCGCAATAAAACTTGCCTCGGCCCGCCGCATGGCTTGGATAAAACAACTCTGTGCAAGAGCCATCAACAAACCGATGGCTATAAGCGCCAACCATTGTTCTGGGGTGGGAGACGTCCAGACAAACAATACGGCAATCGTCGCTATCACCAAACCGATGGAATTATTGATCAATAGAATTTGCAGTGGGCGTTCTCGGCCCGACAACAATTTGATCAGAGTAATTTCCAATCCCATAGCCATTGCTGCAGCGAAAGCCAACAATGCCGCTGGTTGAAAACTTTCAGGCGTTGGGCGCGCCAAGATTAGAGCACCAATTAGTGCCACTGCGGCAGCCACCCACCGCACAGGACCGACCCGTTCACCCAATAGGGGAATAGCCAGCATCATCGCAAAAACAGGATTGAGAAAACTGATGGCGGTTGCGTCAGAGAGTGGAATATATACAATAGCCGCATACATCAGCGAAACTCCGCCCCATCCACATATGGTACGCGCGATGTGAACTCCCAAATTAGCCTGGGAAAAACGCGGTCGAAGGACGATGGCAACGATTAAGAGAGCTGCCAGCGCAAAAAGAAACCGTCCATGACTGATTTGTAGCGGATGCAATGCTGGACCGAGCACATCCCTCCCCAATGCTTTGGCGAGTAGGCCAGTGCCGGAAAACAACGCAGCTGCGGCGAGCATAAAGCCTATTGCCTGAAGGGGAGAATTGTTTTGAGGTTCGTTCATCCAGCTACAGGTATATCCGCACAAACAAATTGAACAGCAAAAACAACATCTACGAAAGGAAATCACCAACGAAACCAACAAGTTTCCGCAATCTGGATTCTTTCCAATCAAACTTGATCAAGATCAAGGCTCCGCCCGCCAGATTGTTTATGACTCACGTTGTGGCTGTTTCAATCGATGTTGCGCAAGAGGCGCGTGAGCAGCTTGGAACGCCAACGGCCCCAAAGGGCGAGATATCTGGCAACACTATTTAGGGAACAGAAAATGGATAAGGCAAACCAAGGAAACCCCGGTCAAAAAAACATTGGCCAAGAAAACTCTGGCGTTTCTAGGAGAACTTTTCTTTCAAGTACCGCAGTCGCCGGAACAGCCGCGATAAGCGCAGGCCTTTTGGTTGCCGATGCTGTATCAAGCACAGCAGAAGCTGCCCCGATGACCGAAGAACAAATCGCAGCCCTTCCCCGTGTAACTCAAGAAATGGTGGCCCCACCATTCTTGCCAAAGCATGACCAAGTCGCCATAGGTGGCCCAAAGGTCATCGAAGTGCGTTTTGTCATCGAAGAAAAAAAGATGATCTTGGACGATGATGATGCTGAAATCTGGGCACTGACATTTAACGGTTCTGTTCCAGGACCAATGATCGTTGTTCATCAGGATGATTACATTGAACTGACACTGGTTAATCCAGACACCAACGTCATGGAACACAATATCGATTTCCACGCTTCAACCGGCGCATTGGGCGGCGGCAGCTTAACCCACGTTTCCCCCGGTGAAGAATGCGTATTGCGTTTCAAAGCAACCAAAGCAGGCACATTTGTATATCACTGTGCCCCCGGTGGCGTGATGATCCCCTACCATGTGGTTCACGGCATGAACGGTGCCATCATGGTATTGCCACGCGATGGCCTGAAGGGAAAACAGGGCGAGCCGCTTAAATATGATAGGGCCTACTTCATCGGCGAACAGGATTATTACCTCGCCAAGGATGAAGACGATGAGTACATCACATATGACACCGCAGGCGAAGATTACGCCGATTCACTGGANGTCATGACAACCCTGACCCCNAGCCATATCGTGTTCAACGGTGCNGTTGGNGCGCTGACAGGGGACAATTCCCTGAAAGCATCCGTCGGCGAAGCTGTTCTGATTATTCACGCACAGGCAAACCGCGATACAAGACCCCATCTGATCGGTGGCCACGGAGATTATGTCTGGTCTACCGGTTCCTTCACTGATGATCCACAAACCGGACTGGAAACATGGTTCATCGCCGGTGGAGTTGCAGGTGCCGCCCTTTATACCTTCAAGCAACCGGGCGTTTATGCCTACGTCAATCACAATCTGATTGAAGCGGTTATCAAAGGCGCAACAGCAATCTTTGAAGTCGATGGTGAATGGAATGATGACTTGATGAAACAGGTCAAAAAGCCAACGGCTATCAAGTAGCTCTGGCATGATCATCAATGTTCAAAACATCATCCCACAACGCCACAATGAAGGCGTCAAGAAGGAGGAAATTGAAGTGAGAACTTTAAAACTGGTTTGCCTAAGTGCAGCAACGGCCATCACCATGATGGCATTCCCTGCGCTGGCAGAGGATATCGTCAAGGGCGAGAAACTCGCAAAAAAATGCAAGGCCTGCCACACTTTGAATGAAGGCGGTAAAAACCGTCTGGGGCCAAATCTGTATAATATCCTCGGCAGTCCTGCGGGCGCAGTCGAAGGNTATAAATACTCAAAAGCCATGAAGGCCTCAGGCCTGACTTGGGACGACACCACCTTTACGGAGTTTATGACAAANCCCAAGAAGTTCCTAAAAGGCACCAAGATGAGNTTTAAGGGCTTCAAGAAAGCAGACCAGCGCGAAGACCTGCTGGCCTATTTCAAAACCCTGCAAAGCGAGGGNCGTGAACANGCTGCCGTCGGNNATATCGAAGANGGNATCAAAGTTGCCGCCAGACATTGCACGGTTTGCCACACATTCGAAAAGGGTGGCAAGGTCCTTTTCGGACCAAATCTATTCGATATCACCGGCAAACCAGCCGGTGTAATCGAAGGGTTTACCTATTCGAAGGCACTTAAAGCTTCCGGCATCACATGGTCCGACAAAAATCTGGTTGGCTTCCTNGCAGATCCCGAAGGCTTCCTCAAAGGAACCACAGCAAGGTTCCCGGGNCTAAAATCTGCAAAAGACAAATCGGATATTCTGGCCTACNTAAAGTCTCTAAAATAGGNCGGATAGCATAAAGCNTTATGCGGAGTATTTNTGTACTCACATTAGCTGCCCTCGNAGTGGCAGTAGCCATGGTGGTNTTCAACTGGTCGATCATATCGAACCTNTGGGCACCGCCAAGGGAATTGCCGGGACTGGAAATGATTGATGTCGCTCCCGGCAATTATAATTTGACGATTCTCGTGCCAAGTTCTTTAGGCCGNAAATATTATTCCAANCCCGTAGCCATCGATCATTTCTTCCAGATCAGCCGCCATGAAATCACCGTTGATCAATGGAATATNTGTTTNNANGANGGCGGCTGTTCNCATAAAGCAATCCAGCGNCGCTATCAAAAAGGCGATCATCCNGTCACCCGGGTCTCGTGGTTAGACACTCAAATGTTCACCAAATGGCTGTCCCGCGAAACNGGNGNNTCNTACCGCCTTCCNACNGAAGAGGAATGGGGNTACATCGCCAAATCCGGCAAGGATTTTNCTAAGGCNGTCATTGATGACCTGATNGATAAACGCCAAATGTTGTTAACNGCCCCAATTAGCAAATTCAGAAAGACCCGCAAAATCGGGGCTAATGGCAAGAACGATTGGTCAATCTATGACACCACNGGNTCGGTCTGGGAATGGACAATGACTTGCTGGTTTTCATCAGACGAACAAAACGAAAAATCCTGGACNATCGAACAATTGAGCGATCCCAATTTATGCGCCAACCGCATTGTTCAGGGCGANGAACGCGCCCACGTGCCCTTCTTNATCGACGANGTATATTCCGGCGGCTGCGGCACCGGCGCTCCGGTCGATCACATNGGCTTCCGAGTGGTCAAGGAANTANNNAGNTAAAAGATTTCACTTTTTACCCGTCAGCCAATCAAGNGTATATTTGGCGACCCTATCNACTTNCACCGGACCGAGTGAAGCNCCCATCCGNTGCCCCACATCAAATTCNGCNNAGNGATGTTGTCCCTTATGATATCGCCCNAATATTTTTGCGCTGGCNGTTCGCGACCACTTATCACGGCTCCCCGTGATCACAAGNAAGCGCCCANGATAATTGGCAATTTCTGCCATCGTATTNACCTTCGAAAGGCCGCGAAAGAAGNCNGNTTTGAACCCGCGCATGGCNCCACCNGCCCCTTTCCAGCGAACCACCTCATTNTGCTCGGCATTTAGCCCCTTTTTATAGGTCGAAANCCCCATGCTGCTGCGATAAGTAGCAAGNGCNTTCGNCTGAGGTGCCCATAACATCAANGACTTAACCCNATTTACATGATTCATTCTGCTCGCTACAGAAGTNGCAATAATTGTGCCTTGGCTNTGNCCNAGAATNCNGATTTTCATATGATTTAAATCATTTCGTATCCGAATCCATTCGATTGCAGCCAAAGCTTCCTGCGTTCGCCGCTCCAAAGTCATGTTTTGAAAGTCACCATCCGAACCGCCTCGCCCCCGCGTGCTTATTCGTAAAGAGGCAACACCATTTTCAGCCCAAATTCTCGCTGTCTGCAGGAATAATCCACGCGGTCCATGGCGGTTTCCACCCATCCCATGCAGCATCAAAACGATTGATGATAATGAATTTTCAATCGGCTTTGTCAGCGTTCCGACAATCTTCTGGCCATCCACGAAAAAGGAAACGGTCTGCTCGTCGTAAGATTTTTGCGCGGATATCGCCAGTGAATTTTGGAAAAAAAAGAACACCAAAGTTCCGAGCAAAAGCGTGATATTCCTAATTAAGGAATATCCCTTCAACAGCTTTTGCCTTCCTGAATAGGTGGGCATGCATAGTCCCCATAGGAACAAAACACACAGCAATCACCTTTCAATGGCTTCAACACCACACCGCATCCCTTGCAGTCATAAGCCCACTGGCAGGCATCCGTCGGCATGGTTTCTTTTTCAGCATGCCCACACTGTGGACAGGTGAGCGTTGATTGTAATTGGATCATGCCACTCTCCTTTTCCAAAGCGCATAAAACGTAATCAGAATAAAAATTCCAAGCGCTGGCAAGAGGACAATATCCAGATAACCAATAATTGCCGATAGACCTACGGTGGTCAGTAAAATCACGAGAATGGGCGTGAAGCAACACAAAGCCATAACGGCAGTGCCAATAAGGCCTTTCTTCAATAGTCGATTATCAGCCATCATATTTCTCCTTTTACCTATGGTAAGATAGCACAACAATCGGCAAAAATGCCTCACGATTTCGGGAGCTTAACCCTCATTCCTCTCGTGGGTTCATGCCACCCGGCGGCAATTTACGTTGCCGCAGACGAAGCGCCAACCCGATGGCCACACCAACCCCAATGGCAATTGTCAGATCGACAACCACTGTTAAAACAAGCGTTATTACCAGCAACACTCGGTCAGATACCGGCTCGCACATATACGCCCGCCATTTATGCGGTTCGCTCATATTCCACGCCACAATGATAAGAAGCGCCGCAAGCGCCGGCATTGCGAGATAACCGGCAATTGGTGCCGCAACCATCATCACAATCAAAATAACCAGCGCATGAACAATCCCCGCAACAGGCGTCTTTCCCCCTGCCCTGATATTGGTAGCGGTCCGTGCAATCGCTCCGGTGACAGGCATGCCGCCAAACAATGATGAAGCTACATTTGCAAAACCTTGCGCAGTTATTTCCGCATTTGGCCGATGGCTGCCTTCAATCATCCGGTCCGCAACGGTGGCCGATAGCAGCGATTCAATACCGGCAAGAAACGCGATCACAATCGCCGACGGCAATAATGCCACCATACGATCAAATGAAAAGTCCGGCAGACTGGGCCACGGCAAATGGTTCGGCAATTCGCCAAACCGCGAATAGATAGTATCGACGGGAAGGGTCGCAAAAACAACAATCGCCGAACCAATCGCCACCGCAAATATCAGCCCGGGAAATTTGGGTGCAACGCGCCGAAACCCGATAATCAAAACTGCGGTACCGACAGCAATCAACAGCGCCGAACCATTAATGCTATCGCGAGCCTCCCAAAGCATCGGCATCTTATCAAGAAAATCCGCAGGCACTTTATCAATTGTTAGCCCAAGAAAATCTTTCAACTGGCTGATCGCAATAATCACCGCAATACCAATGGTGAACCCGTTAATCACGGCCTCTGGCACATAGGCAATCAAACTACCGGCTCGAAAATATCCAGCCACAAGCAAAATCACCCCGGCCATAAAAGTAGCCAGCACCAGACCATCATAGCCATATTCGGCAATCACCCCGAAAACCACCACAATAAAGGCCCCGGTAGGACCCCCA
>JAESSK010000022.1:0-12500 GCA_016764155.1 Rhizobiaceae bacterium | reverse complement strand
TATCAGTCCGCCTACGGACCCTTTAAACCCAATGATTCCGGATAACGCTTGCACCCTCCGTATTACCGCGGCTGCTGGCACGGAGTTAGCCGGTGCTTATTCTTATAGTACCGTCAGCTTTCCACACGTGGAAAGGTTTCTTCCTATATAAAAGCAGTTTACAACCCATAGGGCCGTCTTCCTGCACGCGGCATGGCTGGATCAGAGTTGCCTCCATTGTCCAATATTCCTCACTGCTGCCTCCCGTAGGAGTCTGGTCCGTGTCTCAGTACCAGTGTGGGGGATCCCCCTCTCAGGGCCCCTACCCATCGTAGCCATGGTAAGCCGTTACCTTACCATCAAGCTAATGGGACGCATGGCCATCTCTTGCCGCCCGAAGGCTTTAACACTAAAGGAATGCTCCTTAAGCGTACTATGGGGCATTAATCCACGTTTCCATGGGCTATTCCCCAGCAAGAGGCAGGTTCCATACGCGGTGCGCACCCGTGCGCCGGTCGTCATCTGTAGCAAGCTACAATGTTACCCCTCGACTTGCATGTGTTAGGCCTGCCGCTAGCGTTCATCCTGAGCCAGGATCAAACTCTTCATCGTTGTTTCATTTATATGTTGAACCACCAATATCCCAAGCTGTCTCCAGGCCCCGATTCTCATCCTAATTCTTTACTATATTTCGTATGTCGCAATTCTTTGCGGAAATAGCCTCTCGACCCTTTCCTATTACGTTGTCTCCACAATATGACAATGAACTTCTTTACTCTTTCGCCCTGTGTTTGTCTCTCAAAGCGGCTGCAAATATATAACCTTTTTTGGCTTACACAATACCAATTTTGTTTTTTTTGAAAATAATACAAAAATAATTTCTAACTAACTGAAATACAGTTNTCAATGTCTTTAAAATTTTTAAAGAAAAGCAAGGATGTCACCTTAGCCNAAGCTTTTNCCACCTGCACCTAGGCTTTGCAAATACCTTTACGGGAGGTTTCAACAACCGTAACTATCATGTGTTGTAAATACTTAGACAAAAGTGAGTGGTAAAAGCAGCAAGTTGACATGATCGATTGTCGAGCTTATGATAGTCCCTTTAACCCTATTCCGGGTACCTTTTTTAAGAGAAAAAATTTATATTGCCGCAGATTGCCCCGAATCAAAATGTTCGGCTTTTACCGCTATTCGCATTTGCTTCACTTCTTATCAACCTCGAATTCATACCCATCAGGATTCCTAAGTTCTTCACTCCTGACGGAAACGGAATCAATGAAGGATGGAGACCGCTCAACATAGAACAGTACCAGACCGCAATAATTAAAATTTTCGATAGATATGGAAGGCTTATAGAAACATTGGGCCCATCTGATAAATGGTACGGTGTTTACGACGGAAACAATATGCCTTCAGGAGATTATTGGTATTTGATTACTTTTAGGGAAGAAGCACATAGCGAAGACCCCCTTATAGGCCATTTTTCTTTATATCGTTAATCTAACACCAACTTAATCATATGTATAGCCTTGTGACCGCCAGTTCAGGAGACCTAGGACTCAGCTATATATAAATTCGATTGCGACCCGAACGGTACTGCACATTTAACCTTAAAATATTCTCAATGAGCAGGAGGCATAAGACTAATGGTTTCTAAGGGGCCATGTAAACCTGAATATGTTACATCGAAAACCAGATTAAGAAAAGAAGTTCCAGACTAGGCCAAAACGTATCACAAAGTCTCGATAGGGGTAGCTAGGGGCCGAATAAAAATTATTACCGCCAAAAGAGGAATTAAAGTGTTCTGCCTTTAAATATATACGCGTCTGTTGCACCCTAGCATTAATAAAGAAATCAAGCATGGGGTAGCCGCCCAATTTTTCGTCATTCTGAATATAGAATTCGCCTAGTATGGGATTGTAGGCATCCATAGTATAGGAAGTGAAATATTTTAAGGTCACCCCGGTCTGTAGATACATGGCCTTTTTGAAAACTTCGGAAGAAAAATAAAGAGTATTTCTGGTCACCAATTGCGGTACATTGAGTACGTCATTACTCTGAGAGACCGCCTGGTACATCACCGTGTTATTCAAGGCAAAACGCCCCAAACGAAACTCTTTAGCATACTTGACCTTTAAGTGATCGACACTACTATCTTCCTGAAACGGGCGTATACCCGCTTGTTCCTCACCTTCTATTATTGCTTGATCAGGATCTGCGGCAAAATAGGTATAATTGCCAAGGGTCGAATATTTGACCGACAGGGTGCCCCAGAAATTCGAATTTAGATCAAAAAGCAAGGTATTTACGCTTTGCTTACTAAAATTTGATGTGTTCTGCCAATTGTAATTCCTGTAATCGCTCTGATACAGTAAGAAATTAAAATCGGGCATCCTCGAAGAGGAGTGTATGGCGAAACGTATGGTATTGTTCTCATTAAAACTATAGGCGGCAGAGGCATCAAGAATACTTCCCGTAAGACTGCCCGACAAATTATATTTTGCATCTCCTTGTATTCGGAACCCGCCTATTTGTTTGGAATATTTGGCCCCAAGAGAGATTTCCTCACCTTTCAACTGGTTATCAATACGCTGTGTATCGGTAATCAGGATACTATTGAAATAATAATTGTAATTATAGAGTCCTATACTGCCTTGTAACTCTCCTAAGGTAGCATTGTAGAAATCGACACTAAATTGATTGAACATGGTCTTGAGCGTAGCCTTGTCCTCTATAGAGGACAGAAACCCTTCACCGAAATAACTATTCTGCGCTGACTGTGTATAGGCATAATACTTGGTCTCGTAATTGAATTGATGCCCTATGGCCAATGACGTTTTTTCCGCTTTACTCGAATCTTTCTCTTTTCTTATCAATTTATATCCATGGTCCAGAAAATAGCGCTTTCCTAAAATCTTATTCTTGGCATCAGCGAACCTAACATCTATCTTGATCCTATCACTAAAATTAGAATCGCCCGATTCGAACTGAATCTCTTTGTTCGACAGACCTCCATTCTCCTCTGTTTCAATNTCTTGAGCAGCTATATGCGCTCTTAGNCTATAGCGCTTGTTCTCGGTCTCATAATTGGTGGTGGTCCTAAAACTACCAGATTGGGCCTGATTGTACTGGTATTTTCCCAAGGACTTAAAACCTTTATAGGCTATAGAAATATTTAACCGCCTCGAGGTATTAAAGGTAAGTGCCGCATCTAAAAGTTGACCTTGCTCAAAAGTGGTCTTAAAAAAAAGATCGGTCATGGGCGTTGCCACATGATAATAGTCAATATCCTCAACCTCCATATAACCATAATGCTTAGCCTTTGCCCCTAACAAAGGGTACATATGACCGCGTTCAAAATCGACTCCCAATTTGTTATAAGTCTGTCCGACGTTCGCGAAGGGCATCAGTTCAAAATCGTCCTTTCTTAAATAATTGTACCGATATTCCTTTTGTAAGGTCAAGGTAGTATCCAAAAAGGTGGTATCACGGGCAAAAGAAATAATTTTATAATCCTTGATCGTAATTTCATTTTCAGGCGATTGTTCTCCCTTCTGATCAAGGGATCTTCTGTGGGCCACGGTAGTATCCGTTTTCTTCGCTCTGGCGATGGGGTCTTGTTGGGCGGAAACCGTATGGACCATAAAAACAAAAAATAGAAAGGGGAAATATCTCATGAAACAATGTTACGCCCAACTATTAGGGGCATTATAAAAATCCTCATTCTTCAGCGGTATCCTTTCAAACAATTATTTCGACCGCTGCCGAAATGAAATTTCATGAGCAAAGTTAATTTTTTTGTTCCTAATGAAATGTGAAAGTTTAAGGAAGAATGCCATAACCTGAAATTCAAACTAGTCATATGCCACAATTCAATTATATTTAGCCTCTCTAAATTGTATCACAACTTGCTAAAATCATACTATAAAGAATTCGACGAAATCGGCACTGACGAAGCCGGAAGAGGCTGTCTTGCAGGCCCGGTAACAGCCGCCGCGCTAATCCTGCCCAAAGGCTTTGAAAATGAAATGCTGAACGATTCTAAGTTACTGACCGAAAAAAAACGCCTTTTTCTGAAGCCAATTATCGAAAGTAATTGTGTTTGTTTTGGCGTGGCACATGTATATCCGCGTAAAATTGATGAAATAAATATCTTGAACGCTTCCATTTTGGCCATGCACAAGGCAATAGACCAATTACAAATTGCCCCAAAATTCATTATTGTCGACGGTAATCGGTTCAAACCCTATAAAGATGTTCCGTACGAATGCATCATTAAAGGAGACGGTAAATATATGAGTATTGCGGCGGCCTCTGTTTTGGCAAAGACTTTTAGAGATGCCTATATGGAAAAACTCCATTTAAAATACCCCATGTACAATTGGAAGAAAAACAAAGGCTACCCAACGAAAGAGCATCGAGACGCCATTCGTAAATACGGTCTAACAGAGCATCACAGAAAAAGTTNTCGACAACTGCCCTAACAATTGTCACTGAACATATAAAATCCTAAATTTGTAGTAAACCTTCTTCATGAAAGCCCAAGTCCTGATTGCACTCATTGTCCTTTTTGTTTTTGGCTGCGCAAATGAGGAGAAGACCAGTACTCCTTTGTTGAGCTATGTTCCTGAAAATGCTTCGATTCTAATTAAAATAAACAATATGGCGTCCTTTAAAGAAGGACTCACGGAGAATGATTTTCTTTCCGAGGTAAAAACCTCGAAGATCTACACATCGGTTTTTGAAAAAATCGAACACCTAGATTACCTCAAGCCCGAATCTGAAAGTATTTTGGCGTTTTCCGAATTGGAAAAGGGGAATTTTGAGTTTATTTTTATAGCCGACGAATCGCCAACTCTTTTTGATATTGATAGCCTTGAGTTAAAGGTAATCGAAAGCACTGCCTACGAAGGTCAAAATATAGATACCTTTCAAATCGATGAATCTGTATTTTACAACCTAAAGACAGACCAGAAGATCATCATCAGTTCATCGCAGATCTTATTGGAGAATCTGGTCAAGAATTTGGGGCAGTCCATCATACCCTCAGTACTTGAAAGACTGTATGCCACCGCCAATAAAGCCAGACCGGCATCTATTTTTTTAAATCTCGATAAGGGCAATGGGGCTCTTCTTCCTTTTCTGAAGGAGTATTCAAAAACTTCTACTTCCGATTTTTCGGATTGGGTATCGCTAGACCTCAGTATTGGTCACGATTATATGCAATTGAGCGGTTTGAGCGTGGCCAACGATTCTATAAAAAATTATATAAACTTGTTCAGGAACACAAATCCACTGACCAATACCACCCCCTCCTTTGCCCCCATACATGCAGATGCCATTTTATCCTATACTTTTGATGATTATAGTATTTTCGCCAAAAACCAACAGAAATATCTGGACCGATCCACCCCAATGGATTCATTGTTTACAACGGTCGAGGAAATAGGATTCATCTATCTCAACGGTCAAAAGGCCATTATCATGAACTCCTATGGTTCTGAAATCATAACTGAATATTTAGCAGGCATTAAAACGGGGACTTTCACCTATCAAGGAAATGAGATACTAGAGCTGGGTACCACCGACTTTCTGAAAAATTCGCTCTACCCCATTATAAATGAATACAAGGCGAACTACTGTGCCATCATAGAAAACGCCTTTGTTTTTACGGAACAAAAGAAAATTCTTCAAACCATCATCAGTAATTATAAGAATGGTACTACTTTCGACAAATCCGCAGCATACATAGCGGCAAAAGAATCACTTGCTTCTGAATCTACCTTACTTTTTGTTTCGAACTCAAAGGGTATCGAAAAAATTTTAAAAGATGATTTTACCGAAGAACTCTACCAAGATTTCAAGAAGTCGAAAGTATCAAAATACGCTTTTGGCATACAGGTCGTCGCCGATGAAGATTTTTTTCATACCAATACCGTCATCCAAAAAATCGAAAAGAAAACAAGGACCAGAAGCGTTTCTCCCTTGTTTAGCGTTCAATTGGAGAATGCCGTCGCGACCGACCCTCAATTTATACGCAATCACCGCACCAACAAAAAAGAAATTGTTGTTCAAGACCANGCNAANATTCTNTACCTAATATCCACNGAAGGAGANATTCNATGGAAAAANCAATTGAAAGGAAGCATTCAAGGCAAAATAGAACAAGTAGATATTTATAAGAACGGCCGCTTACAATTGGCTTTTACGACCGACAATCAATTTTTGATTTTGGACCGCAACGGAAAAGAAGTAGGCCCTTTTACNATTTCTTACGAAGGCGGAAACCTGAATNCTTTAGCCGTCTTTGACTATGACGGGAAAAAGAATTATCGGTTTGTAGTAAGCCAAGGCGAAAAAATATTCATGTACAATAGCAAAGGCTCTATTGTCGGCGGATATAAATATACACGTGCTGAAAAAGCGATAGTAGGCGTTGCCAAACATTTTAGAGTCAGCGGAAAGGATTACTTGGTATTTAAATTAGAGGATGGCAGTTTAAAGGTTCTTAATCGAGTGGGTACAGTGCGCACAAGAGTATCCGAAAAAATAGATTTCTCNGAGAACGAAGTCTTTTTGTACAAGAACAAATTCACCATAACCGATACAAAGGGCACTTTGCACCAAATCGACCAAAAGGGGAAAATCACGAAAATCAATTTTAATTTGAACAAAGACCACGGTCTTGATGCCACCAACAATAGTTTGATCGTAATGAACGATAATATTTTGAACANAAGAGGCAGGAAAGTAGAATTGGATCTTGGGGTATATTCGAAGCCTACGATTTTTTATCGCTACAATAAAATATATGTGAGTGTTACCGATATTCAGAACCAGAAGGTATACCTGTTCGACAGTCAGGCAAAACCGATACCGAACTTTCCAGTCTTTGGAACCTCTATGATAGATCTAGACGACATAAACAATGACAGGCAACTTGAATTGGTAGTCAAGGATCGGGAGAATTCAATACTAGTCTACCGAATCAACTAAAAGTCCTATTTTGGCCAATTACACATGCTTCTCGGCCAGTTACACAAACCTCTATATCAAAAACAGTATTTTTCGGTATTATAGGGCTTAACATTTTTGAATATGAAGAGACTGTTTCATACGCATCTATTTTTAGATNGCTTCGATTATTTCTTATATTTAAAACCAACTTGATACAAATCGATTATGAGAACTATACCCCGATTATTGAGAACATTTTTACCTGTTCTTTGTATGCTCACTTTCACTACCACTGCCCATGGCCAATTCTTGAAAAAGCTAGGCAAAAGAGCTGAAAAAGCAGCAGAACGGGCCGTAGAACGAAGGGTTGAAAAAGAAACTACCGAGAAGACCAATCAAGCTATGGATAGCATTCTTGAACCCGGAAAAAAAGGAAAGCAGACGAAAACCACTCCCCCACAGGGCAAGGACCCGAAAGGCAATGAATCAACAAATCAGGATTCAAACCCTAGTGGGCCGACCGCCTCATCGGAACCAAGTGGACCAAAGACAATCTCGATCTACAGCAAATTTGATTTTGTACCGGGTGACAAATTGCTTTTTTTCGATGATTTTTCAAACGAATTTGTTGGTGATTTCCCAAGTAAGTGGAACACCAATGGAGGTGGTGACCTAGTAATAATTGATGGCACTACGAATAAATGGCTAAAAATATTACCAGGATCAAGCACCTCTTACATACCTGACATTACAGATTTACCAGAAGAATTTACAGTTGAATTTGACATCATCACAAATGGCCTGAATCGCAAAACCTCATCACAGTCATACCTTCAAATAATGGTAGGTGATAACAATACTTTTAATCGCCCAAAAAATTATGGGATGATAGAATACTCTTTTTGCCAATTTATTGCTCAAGGTATCATCGTTGAAAATAATATTAACGGCAAAAGAGTAATTCGCAATACGGTTCAAGCCGATTTAAGAAATGTTGTATTAAACAAACATCACATATCACTCGCAGTAAACAAACAACGATTTAGGATATGGATCAATGAGCAAAAACTAGTTGATATACCTAGACTATTACCTGCCAATACGAAGATGAAAGGAGTAAAACTACATCTAAGGGGAACAGATATTAATCGCGAGAACATATTCATAAGTAATTTTAAAATGGCCGAAGGCGGAGTAGATCTTCGAAGAAAATTAATTTCTGAAGGCAAAATTTCTACGAATGGTATTTTGTTCGATTCAGGTTCGGCAAACATTCAACCACAGTCAATGGGTATCATTCGACAAATCTATCAAGTACTTCAACAAGAGCCCAGTATAAAGCTTACAATCATTGGCCATACTGATGCTGATGGTGATGATGCGGTCAATCTGAAATTATCAAAAAATCGTGCCGAAGCCGTCAAAAATGCCTTAGTTTCAGTCTATAATGTTTCAGCCGATCGATTACAAACCGATGGAAAAGGCGAATCTGACCCNGTCGNCGATAATNNCACANCAGCNGGGAANGCNCNAAATNGAAGNGTNGAATTTATAAAGCAATAGTTAGTAGTTANTAGTTAGTAGTTAGGATAAAAAAACTATAAATAGGGATTTTNACTTTAATTTTTAAAAAAAAACAAACAAATGAAAAAAATATTCGCACCATTAATTATACTGTTTCTAATTGGGACCCAATGTACCTGGGCACAAAATAACTGTAGCAAATACTACCCCATGGTAGAAGGTTCTTCTTTTGAGTATACCAACTACAACAAAAAGGGTAAAATAGAAGGCGTCACCAATTATACGGTAGCATCTGTAACCTCAGAAGGGTCGGCAACCACGGCAACTCTAGCACTTAAAATGGCTGATAAAAAAGGAAAAGAAATCTTCAATACGAACTACAATTTTACCTGTGACAACAATATGGTGAAAATTGATTATAAATCGCTTTTTCCTTCACAAATGATGCAACAATATAGCGACATGGGTATGAAAATGGATATTTCAGGAACGGATATNGAGCTACCNAACAATCTTAGTGTTGGTCAAGAGCTTTCTGATGCTAACGTCACTATTAAAATGAACATGAGTGGTATAAAGATGAATATTTCAGTTAATCAAACCAATCGTAGAGTGGAAAAAAAGGAAACTGTCACCACCCCAGCTGGTACGTTTGATTGCTACCTACTCACGGAAAATACAACATCTAAAACCATGGGTGCAAACATTGAAATGATGTCTAAATTATGGTTAGCGGAAGGAATTGGCATGGTAAAGCAAGAAACCTATAAAAAGAACGGAAATTTGATGAGCCGGTCTGAACTCACCAAATACAGCAAATAATACCCTACACCTGAGTTCGACCTCAGCTTATCCGAATTTACTCCAAAAACCGTGGCTTCACAGCTCGGTTTTTTTTATGATTTCACGTTATTACTTTTAAAATTACGGCAAAGGTCATAACGATATCCTATTTTAAGGTGTATCCACAACAACACTTCGACAAGTGCTAAGCCAAATTTATCGAAACCCTCCGCTACCATGCTACCCTCAAGCTACTAAAAAGTTGTATTTCATGGCAGTTTCAACCTTCATTGCGAAGTTCCACTACATGATTTTCACTAAACGAAGAAAAAAACATCAGTTGAAAATAAACGTGAACAGCATTTTTAAAGCACACCCCCTACGTCCTTATAAGTTCTTGGCTTTCAGCTTGTAAGAATTTAAATATCATTCGTTATTAAATACTTTTTTTATGGGTTAAACAGCAATAAACACGGGGCCGACTCCGTTAACCAGCTAACATACAACCAAAAATTTAATGTCTAATAGATTCGCTTTTATGCGCTTAGGCGTAGAAGAAGTTTTCCTTGGCACCATACTAACTTTAGTACTGACCCTAATCACTTTATGGGTGTTGTTATTATGTACCGTGATTGTAAACAAAGTAGCTAAGGAAAGCCTAAGTCATCTTGAAAAGAAAGTTACCATTGGTCTTGCTGAAATTCTCAATGCCCAGCACAAACAAAAATCAGAAGACTATAACTGGGTGCGTTCATATTGCATCAATAATGAAAAATTCTTGCTATTCGCATCGGTATTGATTAGAATTCTTCATCTTCTAAATAGCAACAAACCAGAAGCGGTATGTGCATTCGCAATGAATAATGGTATAACTACGATCATAGACAAAAATTGGCCTGTAAGGACTGGTATGATAAAGTAATGGCTATTAGACTAAGCCAAGAACTTAGCCTGACACGAAATGTAAATTCTATACTACCCTTAGGAAAGGATGAGCAAATAAAACAGGCCTTGAGATATAACAACCCTAAGACAAGAAAATTTTTAGTTCGCCTTATTGGTCATTTTAAACTTAACAGTTACATAGGCTACTTTCTACCAGGATTTTGGGGCAGATATATCAGTCTACCAAACCCTGTTCAAAAGTATAGAAATAGGTGGTAAATATCTCGATTTTGGGGAACAATCATTTCTATCAGGTGTTATGGGCNTAATCATATATACAGGAGGTTTCTATATAAATGTCAAGAACTTAGCAAAGACCGTATTGGCCACCAAATATTAGGAAGTGTAACGCTAAAATATAGGCTTTAAACTTAAGGACACCTCTAAANATGCCTTCGCATCAAAATTTTCAGCGGTTTACTTCTGCCTCAAAAAGTGCTTCAAAGTGCTTCAGCAATTTTTCCTTTACCTCTTCGGTATTCACTTCTTTTTTTCCTAATTCCACATTCAAAGAAGTAACGGCCTTCCCCTGAATACCACACGGAATCATCAGATCAAAATAACCCAAATCNGCATTGATGTTCAAAGCAAAGCCATGCATNGTCACCCAACGACTGGCACGCACNCCNAGAGCGCAAATCTTTCTNGCAAAGGGAGTACCAACATCCAACCAAACACCGGTTTCTCCNTTCGAGCGTTCTGCTTTAAGGCCGTATTCGGCCAAGGTGAGAATAACCATTTCTTCCAAATAGCGCANGTATTTGTGAATATCGGTAAAGAAATTATCCAGATCCAGAATAGGATAGCCTACAATTTGACCAGGGCCATGATAGGTAATATCGCCACCCCTGTTTGTTTTATAGAATTTGGCTCCTTTTTTGGCCAGGTCGACCTCGTTGATAAGAAGGTTATCCATATTACCACTCTTACCCAAAGTATACACATGAGGATGTTCTACGAACAAAAAATGGTTCGGAGTCATGGCTTGGGTGCCCTCCCTCCTATTCTTTATTTTAAGGTCAACGGTCTGTTGAAAAAGAAGTTCCTGATAGTCCCAAGTTTCCTTGTAATCTTTACGCCCCAGGTCTTTTAGTGAAACTTTTTTGTTCATTGTTCAAAAACTACTTCCATATTAAAGAACTCGGGGTCATTGTCCATTTCGTACATATTGGCCTCAAGCTCAACCCCCTTAAAATCTGAAAGAATCCTAGCATTTTTATTACTTACGCTCTTGATGCGATAAGGAAACTTGTACACCTGTTTAAAACGGATCATATCTGCAAAGGGGTTATCGTCTTGTGACGATGTATCCTTTTTCATAGCTATTTCGGCAAGGGCCTCGTCAGTGATTTTTCTAGAAAAACCTTGGGCATCAAAAACTGTAGTAAAAGATTTCGACAGTGAGAAAAATGCAAACAATCCCTTGTCTTCGCCAGTAGCATTCTTTTTATCGCCTGCCATGGGGGCCATTATCTCGTTCAATTCTTTGATATCTGCCTTTTCTACTGCATCGGCAAACTTGGCTATATCATCTATCTTTGTAAAGGCATATATCAAACGCATATTCATTTGCTTCTTCTCATCATTCTTTTTCAATGCAAACTGCAAAGGCCTCAGTAATTCCAACTTTTCCTGCTCTTTATTTGACAATGTGGCAATACTATCTTTTTTAAGATCTAGAAAGCTAGCAAAATTAATAAGCGTATCTATGTCCTTGGGCGGTATAGAATCCTGCTCACCATCCATTTTCATCATTTCAGACATATCAAAACCTATTTCATAACTTCCACTACCGTCCTTTTGAAATATGATTTCTTCACGGATCTGGCAACTACTTAAAAAAACTATAGCCAATACAAATACTAGGGTATATCTCATTATACAGTGCGAATTTTTAGTGCAAAGATACAACGCTATATTAGGATAATAGTAAACCTGAGTTCGAACTCAGCTTGTAAGGAATGAGAAGTTGTTTCCTTTTTCATGATAATTATTCACAGCCATCTCTTGATGAAAACAGGCCTAATTCGGATTGTTGAGTATGACCAATGCGGCAATAACGCCGGGTACCCACCCACAGAAGGTAAGTAATAAGACAATTAAAAAAGAACCACAACCCTTGCCAATAACAGATAGCGGCGGAAATATGATGGCCAATAAAATTCTTAAAAAACTCATTGTAGTTAGGATTCTTTGATTGATGTACTTATTTGACGCAAAAAAGTGCTTTTTGTTACAGTACTAACGAATAATCAATTCACTGTATACCTACAATCAACAACCTCAACCCAGGCCCGCCTGAACGGCACGGG
>JAESSK010000021.1 GCA_016764155.1 Rhizobiaceae bacterium | reverse complement strand
GCACATATTGCAGATATAGCGTTTGATCGATTGTCTATTTAAGTTATTGTTTTTATTTGGAATTTATGGTGCCCGAGCCTGGATTTGAACCAGGGACACACGGATTTTCAATCCGTTGCTCTACCAACTGAGCTATTCGGGCATCTTTGCAATCGTCATTGAAGTGACAAACTGCGGATTGGTGAGCGGTTTATAGGCGGTAGAGCGAGCCCTGTCCAGTGTTTTGGCAGGCAAATTTCGGCTATTTTTAACTTGGTAAATTTTGTCGCCATTTTGCGGGTTTTCGAGGATCAATATTCGTCTTCAGAGAAGCCTGATCCGGGTTCTTCCGTAGCGATTGCATAGCTACCATCCAGCCACTTCCCCAAATCAAGATCTGAGCAGCGCTTGGAACAAAAAGGATAGGATTCACGCGCAGATTTCGACCCACAATTCGGGCATGGAACGCGCTTTCGCAAGGGACTGACATTTTCGGCCTTGGCACCCGTTTTAGAACTCATTGTGTCAAAACCCGCCTATACCCGATTGAGCCAGTTATAGTGGACGGGATATCCCTCCCCTGTCAGCAGCGACACGGTCTCATAAAGCGGCAGACCAACCACATTGGTATAAGACCCCACCAGCTTGACAATAAAGCTCCCAGCAATGCCCTGAATGGCATAGCCACCCGCTTTGCCGCGCCACTCACCGGAAGCAAGATATGCCTCCATCTCGTCGCGAGACAAACGTTTAAACCGCAATCTGGTTTCCACCAGCCTGTGGCGCATGGCACCTTTTGGCGTAACCAGCGTAACGCCGGTATAAACCCGGTGCGAACGGCCCGACAATAGCCGCAGACACATGGAAGCTTCGTCCAGCATTTCTGCCTTCGGCAAAATCCTGCGACCAATCCCCACAACCGTATCAGCAGCCAGAATATAGCTGCCCTGCAATTCCTCGGAGCGGCGGACATTTTCCATCGCCAGCAGTGCTTTTTCCTTGCACAGCCTTTTGGCCAAAGAACGTGGTGCCTCGCCTTTTTGCGGAGTCTCGTCTGCATTTACCGAAGAAAGATGTTCCGGCTCAATACCTGCCTGCTGCAAAAGCTGCAAACGACGGGGGGAGCCTGAAGCCAATAAAAGTTTTGGCCTGCCTGTCATACTTTGCTCCTGCGCCTAAAACTTTTAAAATCTTCTATTTAAAGCGATAGGTGATGCGACCCTTAGTCAAATCATAAGGGGTCATTTCCACCAACACCTTGTCACCAGCCAATACGCGAATGCGGTTTTTGCGCATGCGTCCGGCAGTGTGTGCGATAATTTCGTGATCGTTTTCCAATTTCACGCGAAAAGTCGCGTTTGGGAGCAATTCAGAAACCACACCCGGAAATTCCAATACTTCTTCTTTAGCCATACAACCTCAGCCGTTTAGTCCCTGCAATTTTGGGAAATTCTTTGAAGTTCGCAAGAGTTGCGAACCGCTCATGCCATCATATAGACCTGTTTAATGTAAAACACCATCATGACCTTGGCACACNCCACGATTTCAAGAGGAAAAACGCGTCCGTATCTTGTTTTCGAGGAAATCCCGCACCTTCCCATAGGCATCCAACACCTGTTCACGATTGCCCGCAACNGTTGATGGGTCGGCCGTTGGCCAGTATTCCACGTCCACCGCCTGGGTGCGTGTCAGTTCCAAAGCGCGGTGATGGGCTTCGGGAGAAAGTGTCACAATCAAATCAAAATACTGGTCCGCAAGGTCTTCCAGCGTCGTTGGCNGATGATCATCGATNGGAATTCCGCGTTCGCGCATCACCGCTTGGGTGAAGCCGCTCGGTTCNCCNGCCCTAACACCTGCCGATTGCACATAGATCGTGGTGCCGAACAATTCACGGGTCAGATATTCAGCCATTGGCGAGCGAATGGCATTCATCGCACATACGAATAAAACGGATCCCGGCACTTCCGCAATTTCGGTGATCTTATCGCTTTCCTCGGCCAATGATCACCCTCTCCAATGCAAAACGCAAATCAGCGTGAACAACCGTCTGGCCGTGGGGTAATCAAAATTGATCTTGCCCGATAACCGCTCTTTCAGGATATCGGTGCCCTCATTGTGCAGACCGCGCCTGCCCATATCAATGGCCTCAATCTGGCTCGGAGAAGCCGTACGGATAGCTTCATAATAGCTTTCGCAAATCAGGAAATAATCTTTGATGATTTTTTTCAGCGGCGTAAGCGAAAGAATATGAACGGCAATCCGTTTGCCNCCTTCATGCGAAATATCAAAAACCAGCCGGGCATCAACAATCGATATAACCAGTTTATATGGTCCGCCAATTTCGTCGCCAAACGGTTCGAAAACATTGTCTTCGATCAGATCAAAGATCGCGACCGCACGCTCGTGTTCGATATCAGGGGTCGCACGCCCGATGGATTTATCATCAAGAACGACCTCAACAAGTCTCTGATTATTTTGTTCGCTCACATCGAATGCTCATCTGTTCATACGAATTGAAACAGACTTGGCATGCGCTTGCAATCCCTCGGCTTCCGCAAGTTTAATGGCAGCNGGACCAATTTGCGCCAATTGNTCNGGGCCACATTGCANCACCGAGGTTTTCTTGACGAAATCAAGCACTGAAAGACCAGAGGAAAAACGGGCAGAACGCGCTGTCGGCAAAACATGATTAGGTCCAGCAACATAGTCGCCAATCGCCTCCGGCGTATAACGCCCCATGAAAACAGAACCGGCATTGCGGATATTCACCGACAACGCGTCGGGATCATCCGTTGCAATTTCCAAATGTTCCGGCGCAAGACGGTTGACCAGTTCAATGGCATTTTCCAATGCGTCCACCAAAATGATCGCACCAAAATCCTGCCAGCTAGCACGGGCAATTTTTTCGCGCGGCAAAGTGGTGAGATGGCGCTCGACGGCAGCCTCAACATCAGAAGCAAATTTAGCATTATCGGTGATCAGAATCGATTGAGCACTTTGGTCATGTTCAGCCTGCGCCAGCAAATCAGCAGCAATCCAGTCGGGATCATTATCACCATCAGCCAGCACTAGTACTTCCGAAGGACCGGCAATCATATCGATACCAACCGTACCAAAAACCTGACGTTTGGCGGTCGCAACAAAGGCATTGCCCGGACCGGTGATTTTGGCCACCGGCGCAATTGTATCCGTACCATAGGCAAGGGCTGCTATAGCTTGCGCTCCGCCAACACGGTAGATTTCGTGTACGCCAGCCATTCTTGCAGCAGCCAAGACCAACGGGTTCATCACCCCTTTTGGTGTTGGCACCACCACAACAATCCGCTCAACGCCTGCTACCTGAGCAGGAATGGCATTCATTAAAACAGAACTTGGATAGTTCGCAGTCCCGCCCGGCACATAAAGGCCAACCGCCTCAATTGCCGTCCAGCGAGAGCCGAGCTTAACGCCAATTGCATCCTCGTAAAAATCATCCTCAGGCATTTGCCGTGCGTGATGAGCATGGATACGTTCGCGAGCAAGTTCCAGCGCCGCAAGAGTTTCCGCAGGCACCTGCTCAATCGCTGCATCGATCTCTGCGTCCGAAATACGCAACTGATCGGCNGTCAATTCNANNTGATCAAACTTNNNNGTATATTCAATCAGCGCCGCATCACCGCGCAATCTTGTCTCGGCAATAATTGCACGCACTATCGCGTCAACTTCTTCCGAAACCTCGCGTTTCGCTCCGAGCAGGTTTTCAAACTGCCGGTCAAAATCTTTGTCACTCTGATTGAGATGCGCAACCATTTAAGCTCCGCTCTATTCGCTGTGCGTTGGCAGGGATTTGGTTTCCCATGCAGCCGACAAATCTGACAATTGCGCTTCGATGCACTCGACATTCAACCGTACGGCACCATCGCCTGCAAAGACCAATTCTACCACACCGCCAGGTGCTTCACCTTCGCTAAACGTTACGGCCAGCAGTGACAAAACCACATCAGAATCTGAGCGATCAATGCCCATAAGCTGCACACCATTCACCCGCTCAAAATGCAAAACCGTACGGCGGCGTTCAAATTCTTTTTTGCTTTTCTTCTTGTCCGCATCTTCCCAGACAAAGCGATTGAGCGACAGCAAAAATCGATTTTCCCGCCCCAGGTATTCCAAGTCGGAAACCTTCAGAACGCCGTCCTGACAACAGGCAGAAATAACCTCCAGATCGGAGGCATCCATAGCAACAAGCTTGAGCGGTGGCTTGGTTTCAGTCATTGGGGTCCATGTCCGTTTACATAAGGTTTTTGGGGCATTTCACCGACTGTAATAGGCATCATTGCACCGCAACACAACTGCCTATCGATAGGGGGAGGAAATTGTGCTATAAATAGCGGGAAAATTAGCGCAATCAATAACACGATGGAGGCTAGAAATTGATCCGATTAATCATCATGTTGTCGATAGTTTTTCTGTTCAACTATCTCGCTGANANNTTCTTCCCGCTAAAACCACGCGACATCAAACGTCGACAGCACAAACNAATNAATCAGAAACCCGTTCAATAACCGCACCGCAATTGGANAGCTTTTCTTNCAGCCGNTCAAAGCCACGGTCCAGATGGTAAACGCGGTTGACGGTGGTGGTGCCNTTGGCAACCAGACCGGCAATNACCAGCGATACGGACGCGCGCAAATCGGTNGCCATNACNGGNGCACCGGTGAGTTCTTTCACCCCTTCGACAATNGCACTTTGCCCGTCTAGCGAAATTTTCGCGCCGAGACGNGCCAATTCCTGCACATGCATGAANCGATTTTCGAAGATCGTTTCTTTGATATGCGACGTACCATCGGCTACGGTCATCAGTGCCATGAATTGCGCTTGTAGGTCGGTTGGAAACCCGGGAAACGGNTGCGTTTCAATATCGGTCGCCTTAAGCAATTCACCATTGCGAGCAACGCGAATGCCTTCATTGGTTGGCTCCACTGTAACGCCAACACGCACCAGCGTATCCAGTGCTTCCTGCAACAAATCTGGCTCTGCTCCCTTAAGCAGGATATCCCCGCCAGTCATCGCNACNGCGATGGCATAAGTACCGGTCTCAATACGNTCCGGCAAAACACGATNNCGACAGCCATGCAATTTTTCCACGCCTTGAATAGTAATNGTNGANGTCCCTGCCCCTGATATCTGGGCACCCATAGCNCTAAGGCATTTNGCAAGATCNACCACTTCNGGTTCACGCGCTGCATTTTCCAACACGGTTTCGCCCTTGGCCAGCGTCGCAGCCATCATCGCCACATGGGTGGCGCCNACAGAAACTTTTGGNAATTNAAAGNGCGTNCCAACCAGCCCGCCTTTGCAGCTAGCCACCACATAACCATTTTCAACGNNCANCTNNGCACCAAGCGCNCGAAGGCTGTCGAGNAATAAATCCACCGGCCGTGTACCAATGGCGCAACCGCCGGGCAGNGAAACNTTNGCCTNATGACAACGCGCCAAAAGCGGNCCAAGCACCCAAAAGCTCGCCCGCATCTTGCTGACCAGCTCATAGGGGGCGGTAGTATCGACAATATCACCAGCGGTAAAACTCACAATGCGGCCCATCTGGCCTCCATTGTCGCGGCGTTTGCCCTCAACCTGAAAATCCACCCCGTGATTGGTGAGAATACGCACAAGGGATTCCACATCCGCCAAATCGGGAAGGTTTTCCAGGGTCACCGTTTCTTCGGTCAAAAGGCTGGCGATCATCAACGGAAGGGCCGCATTTTTTGCGCCCGAGATAGGAATAATTCCGTTAAGCCGGTTGCCGCCGGTTACAACAATGCTGTCCATTTATGATTTCCCTGAATATTGCTAGGCTAAGGCCTAGGCGCCGCATTTGCACCCTGTTTTTCAATAGTAGAAAGGTCTAGCCCATCGCTATGACCACATCAAGGCGATGTTTGTTACTCAGTTAACGCAAATTTTGGCGAAAATAAGCCTATTGATCACCAGAATCATCATCAGGCCGCCGAAGCTTCGGCCCGGTGCGTTTGCTAATAGTCGAAGTACGGCGCTGCATAACCCCATCCGGATTTGCAGGTTCGGCTTTGCGCTTGCGCAAGTTTTCCCGCAGCGCCTTATTCATGCGCGTCGCCTTGCGGTTTCTGTCGGCAAGTTTGTCAGGGTTCGCTTTTTCATCCATTCAGATACCTAACCAGCAATCGCGTTCAGAACAAAACAAAAAATAAATTACCCCAGAATTCACCATTCAAGCATTAATGAGTCGATTTTCGTTTCAAAACCCTTGCCAGACCCATAATCCTATGTCAGAAGCGTCTCGTTTTCAGAATCTCTCAAAGCTTCTCAAAACAATGGCTGTCGTAGCTCAGCGGTAGAGCACTTCATTGGTAATGAAGAGGTCCCGAGTTCAATCCTCGGCGACAGCACCAGATACTTTCCAATAACGTCAAATAGTTAGCATAATCAATGGCTTTCCGCAATAGGGACTGTTATAGTTAGGTGTTATATTATGGCTTGGAGACGTTGGCGAATGCGTGGTTTGTATCAGCGAAAAGGCAGTTCAAAGTGGCAAGGCCGCTTCCGCATTCCAGATGAATTGTGGAAATCTCGTGAAAAGTTAGTCGCGATGGGGCTTGAGGTGCAAGGGACACAGCAGTCTGACAGGTCCACTGGCGAAGATAATCAAAGGCTTGCCGAGCAGAGATATCAGATCATGCTCAATGAGTTTGAAGCAACCCTAGAGGCATGGGAAGATGCACTGGTGAATGGTCCAAGTTCACTCACGACAACCGAAGTTCATGGACTGGTGAAACAATCAGCGGTTAAGACTCTCGCGGAAACAAAACCGTTACTCCCTGATGTAGACCCGTCAGAGCCTCGCAAGTTATTAAATACTGAACATGCTCAACAGGCACTGGCGGTCATGTCCGAGCCAGAACGACAAAGTTTCTATAAGGAATTTACATCATACATATCGTCTCCATCGGAAGAACGACACAAGATAACATTTAGATGGATGCGTGAAGTCAGTGAAGGACGAGGTTACCCGTTTCTGTTTGCTGACATAATGCCAATTATCAATAGACACTTTGAGCAATCTTCTGGTGAAGACACTGCATCGCTACTCAAGCAAAATGAACAGGTAGTTGATGAAGAGTCCCGAAGATCGATTAACTTTTGGCTATCGGCTACCAAAGGCGAGGTCAAAGCCGCTAAGGGCAAAGCCGAGGGTGGAGACTTTCGACAACTAAATGAATTGGAAGCTAAATTTGCCGCAATACCAGATTTTAAACAGCCAGCTCAGCGAACCTCCGCACTAACATTTTTAGATGTGATAACCAAAGAGATCGAGCGCAGAAAAACAGGACTAGGTGGTCGGGAGTTAAGTAAAGACACAATAGGCCGTTATCATCTCGCCCGATTGGAATATTCAACTCATTCAGGGTCAAACCTAGTTCAAGACATAACACTACAAAAGGCATCAGCTTGGCGAGATGCTATGTTGGCCGAGAAGAAGCATTCCAACCGAACC
>JAESSK010000020.1 GCA_016764155.1 Rhizobiaceae bacterium | reverse complement strand
CCATTGGGTGGACAAAAGTCCCACCGAATTTGTTTGCGAAGACGATGAAGGTCTGGAAATTCCAGTTTGACCTCTGGCAAGGCGACCGGATTTTTTCCACCTGAACCAAAAATGAACGCGCTATTCCGAATTGGTTCAGCGCGGATTTTATATTGTCTGATCATGGGATGCACGAGCGTCCGTTGAAACAGGAGTATGAAAATGTTTGGTACAGGAATTAAAACGCTATTGTCATCTGCACTTGTCGCCGCAACCATGTTTGGTGCATCGGCTCCGCTCGCAAACGCTGCGAACGGCATGAACGCACCGATCAACCTCGCTTTTGCAGGTCAGCAAGATTTCAAAATTCAAAAAGTTAATCATCGCCATGGTCGCCGGCATGGATATGGCCACAGTCGCAGGCATGGCGGTCGTCATGGTTACCGTGGACATGGTCGCAACAATTATGGTTGTTCCCCACGTCGCGCAGTGAACAGAGCCTGGAATATGGGATTGAACAACCCGCATGTAAAACGGGTTGGTAAACGCCACATTGTTGTTAAGGGTGGCTATCGAGGTTCACGCGCAAAAGTTGTTTTCTCTCGCTTTGGCGGATGCCAGGTTGTGAATTTCGAGCGCAAATATTGGTAAGCCCCAGCGTCCCACTCAAATTCAATAGCCCGATCGGTTTTCCGGTCGGGCTAATTTGTTTTATTGGGCGATTTCCCAACTGATATTGACGTTGACCCGGTAGCTGTTTTCACCGCCCTGAACGGGCACGGTTGATTCATCAGAACTTTTTGTCATCATGCGCGCCTCAGCCATCGGCATGGGCCTGGGCATGGAGTTTTGCTCGTTAATGCTTAGAATTCGCCCGAGACTAACGCCAGCCGCAGAGGTGAGGGTGGCTGCCTTTGCCATGGCACTTTTTACGGCCTTTTTGCGCGCCTCGGCCAGTGCTTCTTGAGGATCATCATTGGTGAACTGGATGCCGCCGCCGCTATTAACCCCAAGGCTGATCGATTGATCGAGCACCGCTCCGACTTTCTTCAAATCGCGAATGCGTACGCTCAACTGGTTTGAAACCTGATAGCCAACGATTTGTGGTGGTTTTTGTGGGCCGGTCGTGGTGCGTTTGAAACGCTGATAGCGCGGCTGNATGTTGAAATTGGCGGTTTGNAAATCTTTNTCGGCAATGCCCTGNGCCTTCATNGCGGCAATGACATCGGCCATGGCTGCATTATTGGCATCAAGNGCTTCGCGGGCNGTTTTTGCCTGNCGCAGAACGCCCAAATTTATGATCGCAATATCNGGNGCGATGGAGACTGTTCCCGNACCGCTAACGTTGATGGTAGCGGTTTGCTCCTTCATATAACCATGATGATTTGCTGCGAAACCTGACTGTGGGGCCAACNAGCAGCCACCTAAAATAAGGGCTGCAGCAAGGTTACGAAGGCTATATGGTGAACGGTTTGAGTTGATCATAGCAAACAAGTCTCCTGATTNTTTTTCCACCTATAGNNACCCAATTTTCGAAGTAGTGGGGCTATTGGGGGCAAGTTGATCCATGTTGTCGGCAACCCCCCTGTAATATGGGGTATGAAAACATCTGTGTTATATAATTGGCTAATTAAAGTAAGATTAAAGATAAGAAAGTGCGGGCAATTAATAGGCTGCCTGCCATCTCTCAATCTAATGGGCAAAACAAGGCTTTTGAGTGTCGTCAGATGGTCGCCATCAAATCCGATACCGCAGAATAACAATTTTCAAAAAGTGTTAGCTGACACGCCCGATTTTGTTGACCAGTTCAACCAATTTTGGGCCTAATTCCGATACCATTTTTTCTTCGGGTAGATTATAGGCCGCACCTCCCAGAGTGAAGGACATCATCGGGGAATTACCATAGGGTGGGCGAAAGGGAACAGCGACTGAGTTTACATCAGGCTGCCAGCCACCAATATTTGTGTAGAAGCCGTGGTCGGCAATTTGCTTATGGGCCTCATCGACCGCCTCACGCGTGAGTTTTGCCTGGTCGGCATCGCCGCGATCATCGATTTTTTTCAGGATTTCGTTGCGTTCATCTTCGGTTGTTCGTGCAATATAGGCACGCCCCATAGCCGAACGGGGGAGTGATATTCTCGAACCAACACTCAATTGAAGTGAGATGAACCCGGGTGATCTGGCGCAGGCAAGGTAGGTCATTGTCATGTCATCGCGCCCACCAAGGGCAACAAGGACGCCATCTCCGCATTCGTCTGCCAGTTCCTGCATATAGACCTGCGCAGTCTCGCGTATTTGCAACCCTGCGAGGCAGGCGTAACCGAGGCTTAAGACAGGCACGCCCATTCTGTAACGGCCCGTGTCTTCGTCATAAATTATATAATTCAGTTTCCATAAGGTGAAAGTTAACCGCGATACTGTGGAATTGGGAAGTCCTGTTCGCTCGGCAAGTTCCCTATTGCCCAGTCCTGCGCGATCTGTCGGGCGAAACGCGCGAAGAATTTCCAGACCACGATGCAGCGCTGTCACAAATTGGCGGTCGTTTTCGGTGTCCGGTTCCGCTGATTGTAATTTAGTCTCGGGAGTTCTTTTTCTCACAATATGGTCCTGATCATCGATTTTTCCGGCAAAAATGTTACATTTACTTTACAGTGACTTAGTGGTCAAGTTTTGGCTGATAAGACTTGCGTCTATGCTTCTTGGGCATTGGACGTTGCTGCTTCCTGTTCGGTAAGCTCGCGCCAAAGCACTTTTCCCGTTCCTGATTTTGGTAATTGCTCAACAAAAGATACTTCTGTCGGGCATTTGTAGGCGGCCATATGCTTTTTGCACCAGGTGATTATACTATGCTTGGTAACTTCGTTCTTCGCGATATTTTGCGGTACAATTACTGCTTTGACGGTTTCTCCTCGGCGCGGACAGGTTACACCGATAACGCAGACATCTGCTATCTCTGGATTGCCATGCATTAATGCTTCTACTTCCGCTGGCCAGACCTTGAAGCCCGATGCATTGATCATACGCTTTAGGCGGTCGACCATAAAGAAATAACCGTTCTCGTCATAATAGGCGATGTCGCCGGTTCGAAAAAATGGCTTGCCGTCAATTTCGGTGAACGCGGCTTTGGTTGCTTCTTCATTGTTCCAATANCCCTGAAATACCTGNGGGGCATTCATCACTATCTCGCCGGGTNCATTTGGGCCTAGTTCACGGTCGTCATCTAGGCTTAAAATACGAGCATCCACGTCGAAGACCGGTATGCCCAGACACTGCTTTTTTGGTGCAGTGACGGGGTTGATATGGGTTGCTGCCAGGGTTTCCGAAAGACCGTAACCTTCGATGTAATCAAGCCCCGTTATCTCTTTTAATCGGGTAGCAATTGCTTCCGGCATGGCGGCACCTCCGCCGCCGATTAAGGTGAGACTGGATAGGTCATAACTGTCTATTTTGGGATCGTTTACCAGATCAATTGCCATGGTTGTAATGGATGTCCAACGCGTCACTTTATAGCGTTTGATCAGTTCAGCTGCGAGCTCACGGTTCCAGCGTGTCATAATAACAACTGTCGTGCCGCAATATATTGGGGCGTTCATCACGGCCTGCATGCCGGTCACATGAAACATCGGTAAATTTGCGAGAGAGGTGTCTGCTTCGTCTGGTGGTCGCCATACTATACCGCCGATCAAGGTCACCATCACGCTGCGATGGGTGTGCATGCATCCCTTTGGTTGCCCGGTGGTGCCGGAGCTATACGGGATTACCGCGAGATCATCTGGACCGCATGTTATTGGGCTGGGTGTTTCGCCGGTGGCAATTGCATCACTCCAAGTCACTATGCCTGGGCCAGTATTTGGGCCTGTGAGGTTTTTATCGGTGAGGTTTGCGAGAGCCTCAGGCATAGACAGATCATAGGATGAATCTGCCATATCAGCATAGGCTGCGGCTATGACTAAATCCAGTTTTCCAGACTCGCATAGGGGTTGAATGAATGAAAGAAGCTCAAGTCCCGCAAGCGCAATTTTTGCGCCTGTATCTTCAG
>JAESSK010000019.1 GCA_016764155.1 Rhizobiaceae bacterium | reverse complement strand
AGGCTCGTGATGTCGATGATATCGCGCGATTTCGCAGGTTGAAGGAAATTGCTGGTAATAACAAAGACCATGAGCAGGCATTGGAGTTCAACGCCATGGAGATGCAGGCAAAGCGGTGGCACCAAACTAATTTTGCTGGTCTTGTTTTTGAGTTTATTTTCCAGAAGGCCAGCGATTATGGGCGTAGTGAGTTTCGTCCCTTCATGTGGATGATTGCCGTTTGGTCTCTTTGGTCGTGGCTCTATTATTTGTTGTCTGATGCGATGAAAAATAGTCTGTTCGACAAGATATCAACTGCGGTGACTTTCTCTGTCGGGCAGATGATTCCCTTCGTCCCAATAAGCAGGGCGGCGCGTAGCGATGGTGCGGAATTGTTGTTTCCGGGAGAGCAATTGCCCAATGCTGTGATTTGGCTGGCATCCTTCCAGAGCGTGATATCAATTATCTTGATTTTTCTGATTGGCTTGAGCCTGCGAAACAGATTCAAGGTGTAGCGGCTACCTTGCTGTTGAACCAATCTTTCCTATGCCGCGTGGTCCAGTTTCCAGATGGCGATTTCGGTGTCGCGGCCTCTTACTGATTGTTTGCCGTCTGGTTGGAAATCTAGAAGAAGCTTCGCGCCTTTGTCGGGGGAATTTGCTTCTTGTGATTCTACTACTGCGTTGGAGATAATCACTTGGGTGTGGAGTTTGCGGGTGAGGGATTCCAGTCTGCTCGCTACGTTTACGGTATCGCCGAGGGTTGCGAATTCTAAGCGGCGTTCGGAGCCTATGTCGCCCAAAATGACATCGCCGTAGTGAATGCCGACGGATAAAAGGACGGGGTCTTCGCCGTTGNTTTTGCGCTCGATGTTCCATTGATCGATTGCNGTNACCATATCGCGGGCGCATTGGATGGCGTTAGCCGCATCATTGGGGCCGACCGTTGGGCTGCCGAAAGTTGCCATTACGCCATCGCCNAGAAATTTGTCNAGNGTGCCGTGATTATCAAATACGGCGTGTTCCAGCTTTTGGTGATATGTGCGCAACATGCCCACTACTTTTTGAGGNGANCCTTGTTCTGCCATGCGGGTGAAGCCGACAATATCTGCGAACAACACGGCCACAGGCTGGGAGCGAATATTGGCGAAGGGGTCGTTTTGGCCTGCCAGTTCATCAACGATATTGGGTGGAAAATGGCGGGCGAGGTTTCCTCTTTCGCGGGCAATTCTAGCCTGTTTCAATACAAGGCGGTTGTTGCGCCAACCGTTAAGTGCTAAAATGCCTGCAACGATCAGGAATAAAATAACTTCCTGTACCCGATTGTTCAGCAGGACCCCATTTGGATCAAGGAATGCGGTCATTAATGGGTTATTCGGTAGGGCGCCTTTTAATTGTGCTGCCAGTTCAAGATTTTGCTTGCCAAAAAAATAGATAAATATGACGCCGCTGGCCCACAGTCCGGCTGTCCATGTGCCGACCGCGAAAATGGTCCGCCAGGAATAAGCAAGGGTTGCGCCTGCTAGCAGCATAAAGAAATAAGTGAAGTTACCAAACCTGTATTGCATGGCGGTCGGCCAGTCGTTGTCGAAAAACGGATTTGGCAAGATGCAAACCAATGTCATCAACGCCAGATCGCAAAACAACAGGAAAAGCTCCATTCTGCTTTGCTCGACTTTGCCGACTTTCAATTGAGCCCAGCCCAGTAGAGCGAAGGTAAGCAGGATCACTTCGTTATAGAGCACGGCGCTCCAGTTCGGGACGATAAACGGGAACATTATTCCGATAACGGCGAGAGCAACCCAACGTGAATAGACCGCTAATTTGTGGCCTTCACGTTTGTTTTGTTCCAGTGCTGCGCGTAAATGCGGATTGTTCTTTGCGTCCTCAAGTTCAATCTCGCGTGCCTCGCGAAATTGTTGGCGAAAGTTTACAATAGGGGACAAGAAATTGTTGGCCATTAAGCTCTCCAATACAATACGCCCTATGTAAGGAAGCATGTATGGCAGTGCAAGCTTTGGCCAGACTTCAAAACAATTTCAATAGGATGCGAAAGGGTTGCGTTGCGTTTTAGGCAACGGTAGCGGTCTTTTTTAACGACAGACAGCGGCACTCACGATGGGTAATCTTAAAATCAAGGCTGGAACATTTGGCCTTGAATTAATTCACCCATGATTGGGAGCACTCATGTGTATCCGGCAAAACCGCCAATCGGCGGCGTCGGATTTATAAGAAAGGTCTATCAATGTTTAAAAAATTATTGCTTGCAACGACAGTTCTTGCAGCTGCATCTACCAGCGCAATGGCTGACATCAAAGTAGGAATTCTGCATTCGCTTTCCGGCACAATGGCGATTTCTGAAACCACCCTCAAAGACACCATGTTGATGCTGATCGAACAGCAGAATGCAAAAGGTGGCCTGTTGGGCGAAAAATTGATTCCGGTTGTGGTTGATCCTGCATCTGATTGGCCGCTATTTGCCGAGAAAGCCCGTGAGCTTTTGAGCGTGCATAAAGTTGACGTGATCTTCGGTAACTGGACATCTGTATCGCGCAAATCTGTTTTGCCGGTAATTGAAGAGCTAAATGGTCTGCTGTTTTACCCGGTTCAGTATGAAGGCGAAGAATCCTCCAAAAACGTTTTCTATACTGGTGCCGCACCTAACCAGCAGGCCATTCCGGCAACTGATTATTTCCTTGAAGAATTGGGCGTGAAGAAATTCGCACTGCTTGGTACGGATTATGTTTATCCGCGCACAACCAACAAAATTCTCAACCAGTATCTGCTCGATAAGGGCATTGCTGCTGAAGATATTTTTGTGAACTACACACCATTTGGTCATTCTGACTGGTCCAAAATTGTGGCCGACGTTGTGGCTCTTGGCGCTGATGGCAAAAAAGTTGGTGTGATCTCCACAATCAATGGTNACGCGAATATCGGCTTCTATAAAGAGCTTGCTGCTGCAGGTATCTCTGCTGACGATATTCCGGTTATCGCGTTTTCTGTTGGTGAAGAAGAACTCTCCGGTCTTGATACATCAAACCTTGTTGGTCATCTGGCTGCATGGAACTATTTCCAGTCTGCTGAATCTGATGCCAANGANGCATTCATCAAAGCATGGAAAGCTAAAATGGGCGAAAAGCGGGTTACCAATGATCCGATGGAAGCACATTATATCGGCTTCAACATGTGGGTGAATGCAGCAACTGCGGCAGGTTCCACAGATGTGGATAAAGTTCGTGCAGCAATGTACGGCCAGAAATTCCCGAACCTNACNGGTGGNACNGCNGAAATGNTGGTGAACCATCACTTGNCCAANCCGGTTCTCATCGGTGAAATTCAGGCTGACGGCCAGTTCGATATCATTTCCCAGACCAAAGAAGTTGCGGGCGATGCGTGGACAGACTTCCTTCCAGAATCAGCCGTGCTGATGTCTGATTGGAAAGGTAAAGGTTGTGGCATGTATAATACCAAAACCAACACTTGTGTTCAGATCAAATCCAATTACTAAGGTTGGATAAAATCTTTNAAGAGGATTAGAGGAGGCTCCGGCCTCCTCTCGTTTGAATATGAGTAAGTATGTGAAAAATCTATCTTTAATTATGCTTCTGGTTGTGGCGCTTGTCGGTTCGATGACAGGGGCAAGTTTTGCACAGGATGCGGCGAGCCCCATTCAAACCTTGCTGCAAAGCCATGCCAAGAAGTTGAAAAGAAGCTCTGCCAAATCAATTGGGCCGGTGATTGANGCNATNCGCGAGAGCGGGCTTCCCGAGGCGCAAAACGTGCTGGAAAAATGGCGGGCCAAGGAATTGTGGTTCCGCAAGTCGGACGATTTGCTGATTTTTGTCGAGACTGAAGACAAAAAAACCTACAGCCTGCTCGATATTGCGACCGGTGAATCGATCGCCAGTGCCGCTAAAAAAGAGATCAAACAAATAAAGCCCAATAGTGGTGTTCGCGCGCTAATTGACGGAGCGCTGGTGTTTTTCCGCCTGACCGATGGTGATAAAGATGTGCGCATCAGTGCGTTGGATAGTCTCGGTCGTGACCCGAAAGCTGCCTATCTTCCGATCATTCGTACTGCGCTTTCTAAGGAAAGTGATGTTGAGTTGAAAATCCGAATGAGCCGGATGGAACGAATTCTCACGGCAAGGTTCGAGACCGATACGGCCAAGCGTGTGGCAGCGATTGAGAGTTTTGCCGACGATATGGGGATCGATGTTCGTGCGGCCCTTAATCCGCTGCTTTCATCGAAAGTGAAAGTGGCAATGGAAGCGCCGGGTATGGCGAACTTGGCGCGGGATATTTTTCCTGGCGTTACAATCAAGAATGATGACGGTACGGCAAGCGAAGCGCTTTATTATGAATGGCTGGGCGGAAGTCCGCCGGAATTGAGCATGGATGACGCATACGTTTTGCTCGTTAAGGCGAAGCTTGCGCCTGCGGATGTTACCATTGAAGAACAAAAAACAGCTCTGATTGCCAATATCAAAAACGGTCTGGTTGGCGGTGTTGCCGTTGCTGATCTTAATACAGATAAAGCACGAGCCGATGTTTATCGTGCTTTGGTAAGGGACGGTCTTGCTGCGGAAACCATCAGTGTTGAAGAGCAGCACGCGGTGATCGAAGAAGCGTTCTTCTACGCGGTCTATGACCAGAAGAATATGGATGTGGTAAGAGCCGCGCGCACGACGTTGGCGTCGATCAATTCAAAAGTTTCCATCAATACATTTTTTGATTTGTTCCTTGATGCCATGAGCTTGGCATCGATCTATTTCCTTGCGGCCATTGGCCTTGCGATCACCTTTGGTGTGATGCGGGTTATCAATATGGCGCATGGTGAATTTATCATGATGGGTGCCTATACGGGCTATGTGGTGCAGCAATTTATCCCCAATTATACGCTCTCGATTATTGTTGCGGTGCCTGCGGCGTTTGCTGTGACATTTGCGGCCGGAGTGGTGATGGAACGGTTGGTTATCCGCCATCTTTATAACCGTCCTCTGGAAACGTTGTTGGCGACATTCGGTATTTCAATCTGCCTGCAACAATTGGCGAAGAATATTTTTGGGACGCAAGCACGCCCGCTCACCGCTCCTGATTGGCTCGATGGTGCGCTGGTGATTAATGAAGTGGTTTCGATCAGCTGGATACGGGTTGCGATCTTTGTTTTGGGAATTCTGTTTTTTGTTGGCCTGCTGTTCATTTTGAATAAAACACGGCTTGGTCTTGAGACTCGTGCGGTGACGCAAAACCCGCGCATGGCAGCATCCATGGGGATTAATATCGATCGGGTTTATATGCTGACCTTCGGGCTTGGTAGTGGTATTGCGGGTATCGCCGGAGTGGCCATCGGCTTGTTTGCCAAGGT
>JAESSK010000018.1 GCA_016764155.1 Rhizobiaceae bacterium | reverse complement strand
TTTTAGCAGCGCATTGGCGGCACTGGTGTTCATGTCGTCTGCCGCATCGATAATCACCACCCGGTGCCCACCATCGGTGGCGGAGAGACCAAAAAACCGGTTCAGGGTGCGGATGTCATCGACCACGATCTGGCCGCGCAATTTGCCCTTGTCGTTGTAGCTGCGGCTGATTGCAGCAAGACCGGGTTCGGCCAAGGCTTGGATCCGGTGCGAGACCGGGTGCTCGGGGCTGACGTCCAGCGTTTCCACCGGCGGTGGCGCGCTGAACAAGCCGTCCGTGGTCGGTGGTGGGGTGGCCAGCAAAAAACGGGCGATGCGCCAGGCGAGGGTGGCTTTGCCGATGCCCTGTGGGCCGGTCAGCAGCCAGGCGTGGTGCAGGCGCTCAGAATTGAAGGCGGTGAGAAAGGCAGACTCGGCCTCGGATTGACCAACCAATCTGGTTATTAATGATAAAATGAAGCGAACCGCCGGTGCGGTGCCCTTTTAGGCCGGAAAGCCCGAAACATTCAGCAACGACCCCCTGACCTGCAAAAGCTGCATCCCCGTGAATGAGCAGAGGCAGTACTGAATCGCGTTGCCGCGTACCATCTTCACGCGCATCTTCAATCAAATCCTGCTTTGCCCGCGCCTTGCCAAGCACCACCGGATTAACAATTTCCAGATGGGATGGGTTGGCAGTCAGCGACAAATGCACTTTATTATTATCGAATACACGATCCGAAGAAGCGCCGAGGTGATATTTCACATCGCCCGAACCTTCAACTTCATCAGGCTTATAAGAACCGCCCTTGAACTCATGGAAAATCGCCCGATGCGGTTTTGCCATCACATTTGAAAGCACATTGAGACGACCGCGATGGGCCATGCCAAAAACAACTTCTTTGAGGCCCATCTGACCGCCACGCTTGATAATCTGTTCAAGCGCCGGGATTAGCGATTCACTGCCATCAAGACCGAAACGCTTGGTTCCTTTATATTTCACATCGAGATATTGTTCAAAACCTTCCGCTTCAATCAGCTTGTTAAGGATAGCTTTCTTGCCTTCGGCGGTAAATGCAACGCCCTTATCCGGGCCTTCGATACGTTCCTGCAACCAACCCTTTTCCTGCGGGTTGGAAATATGCATGAATTCCACACCCATGGTCGAACAATAGGTACGTTGCAAAATTTCGAGCATTTCCGGGATCGTGGCAAATTCCAGCCCGAGCATGAAATCGATAAAAATCTTGCGGTCATAGTCAGCTTCAGTGAAGCCATAAGTAGAGGGATGTAGTTCGTTATGATCTTCACGGGTACGCGCAATGCCAAGCGGATCAAGGTCTGCATGTAAATGACCACGCATCCGGTAAGCACGGATCATCATAATGGCACTTACGGAATCTCGCGTGGCACGCTGGACAAAATCACCGTCAATGGCCGCTTCTTTAGCGCTGGCCGCAGCTTTGATCTTCTCACCCACTTGAATTTCAATCTCGCCCCAATCGCCATCAAGCGCAGAAACCAGTTCGCCATTGGCATGGATCGGCCAATTAGGTTTCTTCCAGGAAGCGCCCTTGGCGTTTTTGATAACGTCATCGCCGTCATCATTGAGCTGGGAGAAAAACTCCTGCCAGTCAGAACTTACCGATGTAGGATTTTGTTGATATTGGGCGTATAATTCTTCGATATATCCGGCATTTCCTCCATAGAGAAATGAGGTTTGCTCGAACACTTCATTAGCTTCTTCACGTGCCATGATTTTAAAACGGGTCCTTGCCCGCCTCCTCGGTTTTATTGCCCTGCAACCAGTCCGCCAAAAAACCAATTGCAAATTGTTGCGCAAGGTTAGGGATTTAACCTTGCGCAAGCATTGTTTCTTCTTACTTCAAATTAGGCGCGATTTCCCGGCAGGCATCGCACAATTCAGCAACAGCACCCACAGAGCTATCAAACATTTTTTGCTCGGCTTTATTCAGTTCAATCTCGATCACCCGCTCAATGCCGTTGGCACCGATGACACAAGGCACGCCCACATACATATCCTTGACGCCATATTCACCCTTAAGGGCTGCAGCACATGGAAGAACCCGCTTCTTATCGCGCAAATAGCTTTCAGCCATGGTGATGGCGGAAGCAGCAGGCGCATAAAAGGCAGAGCCGGTTTTTAATAGCGCAACAATCTCGCCGCCACCCTTGCGGGTACGGTCAATGATTTCATCAAGACGCGCTTTGGTAAGCCAGCCCATTTTCACCAGATCCGTAAGCGGGATACCGCCAACTGTAGAATAACGCGCCAAAGGCACCATGCTATCGCCGTGACCACCAAGAACGAATGCGGTTACGTCTTGAACAGACACATCAAACTCTTCGGCCAGAAAGTGACGGAAGCGCGAACTATCAAGCACGCCTGCCATGCCAACAACTTTGTTTTTCGGCAGACCGGAGAATTTTTGCAAAGCCCAAACCATCGCATCAAGCGGGTTGGTAATGCAGATAACAAATGCGTTCGGGGCATATTTCTTAATGCCGGCACCCACTTGCTCCATCACTTTAAGGTTGATACCCAACAAATCATCACGGCTCATGCCGGGCTTGCGGGCAACCCCTGCAGTCACAATACAAACATCAGCACCCTCAAGCGCCTCATAGCTTTGTGTACCCGTTAATTTCACNTCAAATCCATCAACCGGTGCAGATTCTGCGATATCCAGCGCCTTACCTTCCGGCNGACCTTCAGCGATATCGAACATAACAATATCACCCAATTCCTTGAGCCCTGCCAGATGTGCCAGAGTACCACCAATCATGCCTGAACCAATCAATGCGATTTTATTGCGTGCCATGAGTAAATTCTTCCCTTTACGTAAATGTAAAAACTTGAAACAGATCAGATAATCTGCATCCTTGGATCGGTTTTAACGAAATTGGAGAAACANTACAAGCAGCTCTTTNGTATGCAATGATTTCAACAACTTACCGACCAATACCCTTACGTAAACGTAAGAATTTGACGTTATNATCATTTTAGAAATACAGNCAATTAGGTTAAATTTCCGTAAAGTCAGGCGCTTAGGCAGAATTCGCTTCTTTGCCACCGAGATAATCCATCGATTGCATCTCGATCAACCGNGAAGCTGTGCGCTCAAATTCGAACGCTTCGGTCCCGCTTGTAGCATTATANAGAGCNTCGGGACTGGCTGCCGCTGAGACCACCAACCGGATACGATTATCGTATAGCGTATCAATCAGCAGGATGAAGCGCTTGGCAGCATTTCGCTCGGCCTTACCCATCACAGGAACCCCATCAATCAGCAAGGTATGAAACTGCCGGGCAATAGCCAGATAATCAGCAGCTCCCCGTGGTTCTTCGCATAATTCGCCAAATGACATACGCGCCACACCGCGCTCGGCCTTGGCAATATGCAATTGCCGGCCCTTAATCTCGATATCGTGGGAGCCGCCATCTTTGGTGCCACTTAAACGCAACCACGCTTCATCCATCGCGTCGGCGGCAGCCCCATTCAGCGGAGTCAGATAAACCGGTGCGCGGTTCAGTTTTTCCAGCCGGTAATCGGTACGGGCATCCAGTTCGAAAACACTCACATGGGATTTCAAAACCTCAANGAACGGCAAGAACAATGATCGGTTCAATCCTTCTGAATAAAGGTTTTCCGGCGCTACATTGGAAGTCGCAACCACCACCACGCCATCATCAAACAATTCAGTAAATAGCCGCCCCAACAGCATTGCATCGGCAATATCGGTCACCGAAAATTCGTCAAAGCATAACACCTCAANCTCATCGGAAAGCGCCCGNGCCACTGGNGGAATAGGGTCTTTCTCTTCAACTTCACCGGCCTTAAAAGCCATGCGGTGCGCATGAATACGTTCATGCATATCCTGCATGAAATCGTTGAAGTGAACCCTTTTGCATTTCTTGAAAGGAATTTGCTCGAAGAATAAATCCATCAACATGGATTTNCCACGCCCNACCGACCCCCAGATATAAATACCNTTGAGNGGTTCGCTTGTTTTAGATCCNCGGCCAAACAACCANCCGAGCGAACTTGATTTTGAAGAAAGNTGTTTTTTATCAAGCGCCACCAGCAACGCTTCGAGATGNCGAACCAGACCCAGTTGAACCGGNTCGCTTTCGATTGTGCCAGCTTNTACAAGCGCCGCATAAGCATCNGCCATCCTGCGTCCGACCAGNTCAGAAACACCGTCATCTAGGGAAGCCCTGGCCACTATTGATGTCTTTCAGCTGATATTATCTTGAAAACGNNATTGGCTTGCCAGACGCAGTCGTACCATCATANCGNACCGCNCTGGAAGAATAGAGACTAGCCACTTGATCGCCGGANCGGTTGAAAAGCAAAACCCGTGAGCCCTTCACGTCCCAAGCACCAATGGTCTTGATCTCTTCTGAATTACACCGGCGTGTGGTGGCGCGATATCCGCCATCCCATTTGGTAAAGGCCAAAATGAGAATGCATTGAGAATTATCCGAAGGAACAGTCCATGAACCGGCCATGCCCTCACGGGTAATTTCCCGGGCACCTTCCGGTGGCGGTGCAAGACTTGCAACCTGTTGGTTGGGATTAACTTCACCAGCATTTTGAATTTCAGGNTTGATACCATCCGCAGGCTGCAATTCACCCGAAGTCACCGGTTCTGTCGGCGATGATAACAATGCCTGAGGCCGGGAGTTTTGAGAAAATGAACTGATCGACCGGTTACAACCGGAAGCCGCCAGCAAAACGCCCAGCAAAGCGAGAAATTTTAATCCATTCATCTTCGTGCCCTTTAGTGCCCTATTCAAAGACTTTTATTCCTATCGTGCGGAGATACGAACTGTTTATGCCGTAATTATGGCAANCACCATAAGAAAACAATATAAACCAGTGCGCAAGCAGCCACANAAGCGGAGCAATTCCATACTAATAGAATCACTCCGTTAGGGAAGGATAGGCTTTAAAGAAAAAAAAGGATACGTGAACGGGGGGAACTACGACCCTTTATGTTCATGAATTCCGAAATAGGCCTCACTGCCCCACAATGCCTTAACAGCATTGTTGCGACCGCAAGACCTGCGGTAGAAAGCATATCGCAGGGGATTTTTCTTGTAATAATCCTGATGATACCCTTCGGCTGGATAAAATGGTGCAGCTTCACGGATCGGCGTGATGATTGGCCGATTGATAAGTCCCGCTTCATTGATCATCTTTTTAGAGGCCTGCGCAATTTTCAACTGGGATTCATCCTGGGCAAAAATTGCCGTTGTATAAGAATNGCCACGGTCACAAAACTGNCCACCCGCATCGGTCGGGTTANCACTGCGCCANAAAATATTCACCAGAGTTTCATAATTCACCTTGGCNGGGTCATATATAATTTTCACCGCCTCCACATGCTTNGCTTTCATATGGTTCTTATANGTNGGGTTGGAGGAAGTCCCGCCTGTATAGCCGGATTCAGCACTCACCACGCCGTCCACGGTTTCAAAATCTGATTCAACACACCAAAAACATCCGCCAGCAAAAACCGCGGTTTTTGTCTCGGCATTAGCCGGCACAACCGAACTACCCGCAACAATGGCAAACATCAGACCCGCCAAAGNGCGGCCAATNGATTTTTTGCCATTTATNATTTTGAATGAAAACTTAATACCCGATTGCATAAAAACATTCCTTCGTCTTAAAATTATTCATTGCCAGTGCCCAATTAGAGATGGGTCTGTTTTCTTCAATTATCATCCAATAGCCAATCAACCCTGTTCACCTTTTCGTATGAAACAGGTTCTAATCCGCCTTCTTTCGAAGATCATCATTCAAAAACCCTCNGGCAAGGATATGTTCAACATCTTGGCGCAACTGCANAAAATCTTCATCTCCGCCCAAATAACCCGCATGCCTCAAAGTGAGCAATCCATGAACAGCAGACCATAAAACCGGATCCAGCCGCTCCGGTGGCATAGAGAGAACCCCGGCTGCGTAAGCTGCATTCATCGGCGTCATAAGCAAACTGCGGTGTTGTTCGCAGGCATGGCGAAGGTCATCAGACATATCTNNATCCGGNAACCCGGAACTAAAAATGAGCANATAGAGCGCNGGGCGGCTAAGNCCGAAATCCACATAAACCGANCCCAGTCGCCTCATACATTCAACATATTCACTTTGGAGATCAATGCCTGCAATGGCNTCCTTGCTGTTTCGNATAAGNGTTTGAAAACCGTGCANCCTGACCGCATCNATCAGNGCCATTTTGCCTTTGAAATAGAGATACGGCGTAGAGCGNCTGACACCGGCACATTCCGCCAAATGCCGCAATGTCAGCGCCTCAAGTCCATCTGTTTCCAAAATTTCTATCGCCGAAACAACCAACGCGGAGCGTTTTTTTTCAACCTGTGTCGAACTCAAGACTGCGGGCACTGGAGGTAAGTCCTCAAAACGGTTTAGCGAACATATTTATGTAATTGACACTGTCAATAATAATGACCTACACCCCTGTCAAGCGGATGAAAANTGGGGAGCAAACGCAATGAACGAGACTGTCGACAAACCGCACAACATGTTTCTGTCAGGCTCTTTGCCAGTTTTGTTCATAAAAACCGCAGCCCCTATCATCCTCATTATGATGGTCAACGGCTTCCATACCTTAATTGACGCATATTTCCTCGGCGAATACGTNGGTGCCGATGCGCTGACGGCTGTCACTTTGATGTTTCCNGCCTTCATGTTGTTGATCGCCTTATCAACCCTTGTCTCCAACGGTTATTCCTCGATACTCGCCCGCCTGCTTGGCGCTGGCGAGAGGGATCAGGCGCTCAATGCCTATGTGGACGCCATATTGCTCGCTCTGGTGGTTTGCGCCGTATTAATCGCCATGTTTGTAGCGGGCGGAGAAACCTTGATATTTTGGGTCGCAAAGGGTTCGACCTCCCTTGCCACCATGGGTTACACCTATATGGCAATCCTGATTTTTCTCTCCCCGCTGGCTTTTGTTTTAGGCATTTCCATTGATACCTTGCGTTGCGAGGGCATGCTGCTCACCATGTCGGCAATCACCTTGATGTCTGCACTGGCAAACATTTTGTTCAATTACATTCTCATTGTGGAATTTGAATGGGGCGTTGCGGGTTCCGCCTANGGAACCATACTGGCACAGGCCTGCGCCATGGCAGCCGTGATNTTCGTCNGGATAAAAAAACANCAATCCCGTGGNTTTCAATTAANCAACCTCACNATCGGTTGGCACAATTGGAGCAGGTTTCTAGCCCTTGGCGCGCCCACTAGCCTCAGCTATGTGGGCATATCCCTCTCCGCTGGTGCTATCATTTTTTCCCTGCAACTATGGAGCGGCAACGNTTATGAAGCGACCGCTGCAGCCTATGGCATCGTCACGCGCATCATGACCTTCATGTTTTTGCCTCTGCTTGGTCTCTCCATGGCGTTTCAAACCATCGTGGGCAATAATTACGGCGCGCACAGATTTGACCGCACCAATGCCTGCATAAAAATCGTAATCAGCGTCGCATTTATATACTGCGTAATATTTCAACTATGCCTTTATCTTTTCCGGCATGATATCGGCTTCATATTCGTTGACGATCAGGCAATTGCCCTGCAACTCGCCAGAATACTACCTTTTACAACATTGGTGCTGTTCCTATTCGGCCCATTGATGATGGTGAGCATTTATTTNCAGGCGATTGGCGACGCAACCCGCTCTGCGATTNTTAGTCTAACCAAAGTATATCTTTTCAGCCTGCCTTTGACTTTCATCCTGCCAATGTTCTTCGGCGAGATCGGCATATGGTACGCAGGGCCACTTTCAGAGGTATTGTCTTTATTGCTGACAATAACGATTCTCTATCTAAGATCACAAAAATCGCAAAACCCTTGGGGCCTNTTTGCCAAGATCACGCCTAGTGCCACTGAGAGCGCATCATAGGCTACGAACAAAGGCCACAAACAAAAACGGCGACAGGAATAAACCCATCGCCGCTTAAATATCTTAAATTGCTTTAAGAACTAGTCGATCAACTTCAAAGCGCCGGCTGATTCCTTGCCATTACGGCCAGTTTCAAGCTCAAAGCTAACTTTTTGATTGTCGTTTAGGCCCTGTAGGCCTGCTTGTTCNACAGCGGAGATATGTACAAATATATCTTTCCCACCTGATTCAGGTTCAATAAAGCCATAACCCTTAGTAGAGTTAAACCATTTGACGGTGCCATTAGCCATTCGTCTTTTCCTTATATAGTGCCGCTCACATTATGTAGCGGTTGCGGTGCAGCTCGGTCTTCGTATTGGAACCGTCAGTCTGCATAAGGCGTCGGCGGAACAGCGAAAAATTAACGTCACAAGCGTCATATGGCGTAAGAATGTGGAAAAATCAAGGTGAAGACCCAAAAGCACTTAATTTTTATACTAAATGTAAGATTAACAGCTCGATTCACCCCCTTCACGGACCGTGCGACGTAGTTTAAGTAGAATCCATGATCTTAAGTGCAGAAAACCTATCGGCGATTCGCGGTGAACAAACCATTTTCTCAAATGTCAGCTTTCAGCTTGAAGCCGGTGACTTGCTTCTGGTGACCGGCACCAACGGTTCTGGAAAGTCCACCCTATTAAGGGTTATCGCCGGTTTGTTGCCAAATTTCTCCGGCAAAATCGAATTTTCTGGAGATGACAAACCTCTTCAGGAGCAATGCCACTATCTTGGACATCAAAACTCCCTAAAACCTTCCATGAGTGTCGGAGAAAACCTCGAATTCTGGCAAAAATATTGCAGTTCACCTGATATCACGATCGACGGCGCTCTCGAAAAAGTGAACCTTGCCGGAATACAAGATATCCCCGCTGGTTATCTTTCTGCCGGGCAAAAGCGACGCATAGCCATTGCCAGACTGCTGGTAACCAAGCGCCCGATATGGCTGGTTGATGAACCAACCGCCGCTCTTGACGCTAATTCTGAAAAAATGTTTGCCAAAATTCTGCAAGCCCACCTCGATACGGGTGGCATCGCCATCGCTGCAACCCACCAGCCACTTGGAATGAAAACCGCACAGAAACTAGAAATGAAGCTGGATATGGATGCCCACCAGCCGGATCTCTCGATGAATGAGGGAGAATACCAATGATGGCCCTGTTCTGGCGCGAGTTAAAATTATCCGCCTCCGTTGGTGGCGGTATTTTAACGGGAGTCCTGTTCTTTCTGGCGATCGTCGCGGTAATGCCCTTTGCCATCGGTCCCGATTTGAAATTACTGGCCCGCATCGGCCCGGCAGTCCTTTGGACCGGCGCTCTGCTCGCAAGCCTGCTTGGGTTAGACCGGTTATTTCAGCAGGAACGCGATGATGGCTCCCTTGATATCCTTTTAATGCAGGATACCCCGCCGGCTTTGCTGGTCTTTATCAAAGCGCTCGCCCACTGGATAGCCAATGGGCTGCCCTTGGTACTGGCAGTGCCGGTATTTGGCCTGATATTAAACATGAGCGCCATCGGTATCGGCGCTTCGATGCTGACTTTGGCCGTCGGAACCCCCGCAATCACCTTTATTGGCGCAATTGGGGCCGCAGTCACNGTATCTTTACCGCGCGGNGGNTTATTGATCTCGATCCTNATCCTGCCNCTCACCGTGCCNGTGCTTATNTTCGGCGTCACCGCCATTTATGGCGCGGTAGAAGACCCCGCTCCATTTTTGCCACCATTTCTGATATTATGCGCCCTCACCCTGTTCTTTTCCGTCCTGGGCTCACTTGCCGCAGGCTGGGTATTGAAACAATCCACGGACTAAGCCATTTATAGCCCCATGAATGAAATAACCAACAAACGCACCTCTATTTGGGATTACGCAAACCCCACCCGTTTTCTGCGCCTCGCCGATAAGCTGATACCTTGGCTCGGCGGATTGACCGCTTTTTGTTTCGCTTTTGGACTCTATTTGGGCTTTTCTGCGCCTGAAGATTACCAGCAGGGTTCAACAGTTCTCATTATGTTCATTCACGTCCCCGCCACATGGACGGCCATGATGTGTTACGGTATTATGACCATGGCAGCCATTGGCACGCTGGTTTGGCGACACCCATTGGCCGACATTTCACTCAGGGCAGCAGCCCCCATCGGTGCAGCCTTCACATTCCTTGGACTTTTCACGGGAAGCCTCTGGGGCAAACCCATGTGGGGCACCTATTGGGTATGGGATGCAAGGCTCACATCCTTTTTGGTGTTGCTGATCATTTATTTAGGGATCATCGCCCTTGCCAAAGCCATTGAAGAGCCAACGGTCGCTGCCCGTTCGCTGGCAATCGTCACCCTGGTTGGCTCGATCAATATCCCGATTATCAAATTCTCGGTCGATTGGTGGAATACGCTGCACCAACCTGCCAGCGTATCGAGGCTGGCAAAACCAGCCATGGACGTGGTCTTTTTATATCCGCTGCTGCTAATGGCGATCGCTTATTCGCTGCTTTTCCTCACTCTGCACCTGATGAACATGCGCAATGAAATTCTCAAACGCCGCATTCGCACCATGAAGATGGGTGCAGCCCGACAAGCCGAGAGGACCTAGCAATGTTTGGACCATATACAGGCTTCATCCTCCCATCCTACGCCGTGAGCGCGCTCGTTATTGTGATAATGATTGTGCGCATCATGCTGCAATATAAGGCACAGCAACGCGAGATTGCCCGGCTCGAAGCAGCAGGCATCAAGCGACGCTCCGCCAAATAAGAAAGCCGAACAGGAAAAATCATGTCGNGTGAAGCACAACAACCTACAAAACCACGCTCNAAGCTCCTAGCCGCCATACCGCTGATCATATTCACGGTGCTGGCCGCAATTTTCTTCAAACAGTTGATGAACAACGGCGACAAATCGGCAATCCCTTCAGCCCTGATCGGCAAACAAGCCCCAATTTTTGAANTGNCAGCCCTTGAAGGCCTGAACAAATCNGGCGTTGCGATACCCGGGTTCAGCAGCGAATTGTTCAAAGGCAAAGTCAGCGTCGTCAATGTCTGGGCTTCATGGTGCGTNCCCTGCCGGCAGGAACACCCCNTCATAAAACTNCTGGGTGAAGATAAACGCTTCCAGCTTTTCGGCCTCAATTANAAAGACAAANCNAANAACGCCCTGCGCTTCCTNGGACAATTAGGCAATCCTTATGAGCGTGTCGGCGTCGACCCNAATGGCAAGGNTTCCATCGACTGGGGTGTCTATGGCATCCCNGAAACATTCATCATCGGCAAAAACGGTGCCATCGTGCACAANCACGTGGGACCACTNANTCCGGAGATNTTGAAAGCCACTTTCATGCCGATGATCGAACAAGAACTTGTTAACTAAATTTCAAAAAAAACAAATATAGACATTCCTGCGCTCTTTTTTACGAAAAAAAGCAAATATTTTAAAATATTTTTGTCNNTCACTAAGCATTANAACTACTAGTGAATATGACTTTCTTTTTTTAACTTACACAAAGNNCCCAAGGATATCTTGTGTAGACCTAAGTATATACCAAAGCTTCCNAAAAACCANCANAACCCGNTGAAGCTCCTACANCATTTATCGTTTACCANTTTTTTATAATTTTAAAACTATCGTGAACAAATCGACGAAGGAGGGGCCATATTCCTTTGCATGACGCGCTTCGTCCTGCCGGACATACCGGATGTATTCCATAGAAATTTCCACCCATATTCCTCGTCCGGCCAAATTCCGGAACGACGAAAGTTCAACGGGTGGGATCTCAACCTAGGACGCNTATATGAAATATTTACTCGCTACACTNNTAACTGCAACGGCTTTGTTGACAACACCNGCACTAGCCAATGATTACACAGCAGAACTGACAGCATTGGCCAAAGCCAAACTGCANGAAATNGCNCATAGTNCAGATNTNAAATCTGCAATCATGGCTCAGAATTCTAAAACTGCCGGTTACGATCAGGCAACCATNGACACCCTGGACAAAACATGGCGCGCTGAAGTAGATGCTTCCAGCAAACCGATGATTGAAGGCATCCTTGCCAACAGCGCTTCAGCCTATTTGAAGAAAGCTCAGGAAGACAGCGAAGGCCTGTTCACCGAAATTTTTGCCATGGACGCAAAAGGTCTCAATGTTGGCCAAAGCTCCGTTACATCCGATTATTGGCAGGGCGATGAAGCCAAATGGCAGAAAACCTATTCGGTTGGTGCAGATGCTCTTCATATTTCCGAAGTTGAACAAGATGAGTCCACCCAGACATTCCAAAGCCAGGTTTCAATTCCTGTACTGGACGATGCTGGAAAACCAATTGGTGCCATCACATTTGGCGTTAACGTAGAAATGCTCTGATCAGCTAAAACTTGATTGAGTCCCTAACAACTGGATATCACAATGCTAAAATTAACCATAAATGCCAAGTTGATGCTAATCGTTATATGCACGGTAGCATTGGTAATATTCTCCGTTATTGCGATGAGCACTAANCTGGGACTCAACCAGCTTTCAGTTTCGAGTCAGAATTACGAACAGCGTATTGCCGGCCTTTTAACAAAACAAAACGCCGGCAATATAAAATTCAACAAGGAACAGATCCTTATTGAGGCTTTCGAAGGCTTTGCTGCAGACGAAACCATCGATTTTGCTTTCGCCTCTGCCGTTCGTCTCGATGGCGCATCAATCGCTGAAAAGACAATATCCGGGGAATTGTCCGGTCCCGCCGGTGCACTGGCTCGTTCGGCAATCGAAAGTCAGGAAACAAAAATCATACAGATCGGCGATGTCGAGCTGATTGCCATACCCGCANTATTTNGCAAGAAACATNCGATCGTCGGCGCCTTTGTNATGGGTTGGGATCAATCGCCCAGCATTGCTGAGGCTTATGAATCCGCAACAATGACAGCTCTTACAGCNCTGGCAATTGCAGCGGCTGCCATGGTCGGGCTTTATCTCGCCATCAGCTTCATCGTAACCAAGCCCTTGCGCATGTTAACTTCNACAGCTGTNAAACTCACAACCAATGATTTCGATGTNGAAATCAGAGGCATAAGCCGTACGGACGAGCTTGGTGAAATGGCCCGNGCAATCGGTGTTTTCCGCGAAAACGGNTTAAAGGTTCANGCGCTTAATCAGGAAAAAACGGCCAGTGATAAAGCAAGCGCCCAAATGATGGAAGATCTTGGTATCAGTTTTGGTCAAGTGGTTGATGCAGCCATTGCTGGAGATTTCAGTGGTCGTGTTGATACTAGTTTTGACGATGAGGAATTGAATCAGCTGGCAACATCNATCAACAAATTGGTGGCAACGGTTGATAACGGTTTGAACCAGACCGGCCACGTGCTTGCAGCTCTTGCAGCATCAGACCTTACCCAGCGCGTCGAAGGCAACTTCATGGGTGCCTTTGCCAAACTGAAGGAGAATACCAACAGTGTTGCGGACAATTTCTCGGAAATCATCAATAGTTTACGCGAGACATCTTCTTCAGTGAAATCCGCGTCAGGTGAAATCCGTCACTCATCCGAAGCACTTTCCGGACGCACGGAACAGCAAGCCGCTTCTGTTGAAGAAACAGCCGCAGCAGTGGAAGAGATTACAGCAACCGTTAGAACCTCTACCATGCGAGCTGAAGAGGCCGGCAACGTTGTTGCAAAAACCAGAACCAACGCCGAAAATTCAGGCATAATTGTTGGTAAGGCGGTCGAAGCCATGGGCCGCATTGAAGATTCTGCCAGTAAAATTGAAAACATCATTGGTGTGATCGACGAAATTTCCTTCCAGACTAATCTTCTGGCTCTGAACGCAGGTGTTGAAGCTGCACGTGCCGGAGATGCCGGACGCGGATTTGCAGTGGTCGCACAGGAAGTGCGTGAACTNGCCCAGCGTTCTGCGGGAGCAGCCAAGGAAATAAAAAGCCTGATCTCCACTTCCAGCGAAGAGGTGAAAATCGGCGTGAAACTGGTAAACGAAACCGGTGTAGCGCTGGAAACCATTGTTAACGAAGTTCAGGAAATCAACGAACACGTTGCAGCAATTGTCGATGCAGCCAGAGAGCAATCTTCCGGCCTGCAGGAGATCAACCAGTCAATCAATACAATTGACGAGGGAACCCAGCAAAACGCTGCAATGGCGGAAGAATCAACCGCCGCCAGCCATACATTGGCCGATGATGTGGTGAAAATCGACGACATGTTGAATATTTTCAAGGTCGACAAGAATGCGGCAAGAGGAAATTACTCCAGCCAGCATCCTGTAGAACACCACGCTGAAGCAAAAGTAGCTTAGAGACTATAACGGGGTCCGTTCAATATTGGACGGACCCCGTTATTATAACTACCTAGCCATTGCTAGTCATTGAATGAGGCTTTCGCCAGCAGACCTGAACGATGGTAGATTAAAGGCCTAGTTTGCAACAATCCTAACGCCATTAATGGCCAGTTTTTGCAAGATATTTTACAGAACCAACTCAAATAGGGCATCGTTACAATGAATTGTTCCGTATTTTGCGCAACAAGTCTCGATGGGTTTATAGCCGGAAAAAATCATACGCTTGATTGGCTGGACGAGGCGAATACAACAGTTCCAAAAGGCGAAGATTGTGGTTATCAGGCGTTTATGGATTCCATTGACACCTTAGTGATGGGACGCAAAACCTTCGAAAAGGTTCTGACATTCGGTAGCTGGCCCTATGACAACAAGTCAGTAATTGTTCTCAGCAGCCACCCATTAGATATTCCCAAAGATATAGCNCAGACAGTATCCCATTCATCTGAAACTCCCACCGAGCTTTATACTCGGATGAAAAAAGCAGGATGCAAACGGCTATACATCGATGGTGGAATAACCATTCAGCGCTTCCTTGCCGCTGGCTTAATAAGCGACCTGACCATCACGCTCATACCCATTATTTTGGGTGGCGGCATCCCGCTATTTGGTGATCTAGAAAATAATGTTCAGCTAAAGCACACAAAAACAAAAACCTTTGATTTTGGTTTTGTGCAGCTCACCTATGAAATAATATAGCTGATGGGCACGCGCCCATCCCTATTCCTCGCCCAGTGGCTCGGTGGAGTGACGCATAATCAGCGGCATCTGGCTGAGTGTAAACACCATTGAGATTGGCATCATTCCCCATACCTTGAAGCTCACCCAGAAATCAGTCGAGAAATTACGCCAGATAATTTCGTTCAGCACCGCAAGGCACAAAAAGAATATCCCCCAGCGAAAGGTGAGTTTTCGCCAACCCTCTGCGTCAAGCTTGAACACCTCACCAAAAACCACACCCAAAAACGTTTTGCCAAAATAAAGCCCGCCCAGAAGGATCGAGCCAAACATCGTGTTGATGATGGTGGGTTTTAGCTTGATGAACAATTCATCCTGCAAATAAAGCGTCANNCCGCCAAAAACCAGCACNACNACNCCGGTGACTACCGGCATGATCGGCAAGGTTCGGGTCAGCCAATAGGACACCACCAGNGAAATCGTAATGGCCACCATNAAGACAGCGGTCGCNAGAAATATCGGCTGATCGCCCAATTTTCCCAACTCCGGCCANAGNCCCACCAATGATTCTCCCTTNGCATTAGCAAAGAAGAACGCCACCAAGGGCCCCATCTCCAGCGTCATTTTTAAGAGTGGATTGATCTTTTTTCCGTCGATAGTTTTCATTTATTCAAGTCCTGCAATTGAACGCGCAAATTGTTCCGCTTCGAAGGGTTCGAGGTCTTCTACCTGTTCGCCAACACCGAGGAAATGAACCGGCAATTTAAATTTGGCCGAGATGGAAACCAGAATACCGCCTCTGGCTGTACCATCTAATTTTGTCATGACAAGGCCATTAACGCCTGCAACTTTTTGAAAAATCTCCACCTGATTAAGCGCATTTTGACCAGTGGTCGCATCCAGCGTCAACAAAACCGTGTGAGGCGCCGTTTCGTCCTGCTTTTTCAAAACACGGACGATTTTTTCAAGCTCGGCCATTAATTCGGTACGGTTTTGAAGTCGCCCGGCCGTATCCAGCATCAACACATCGTGCCCCTGCTCTTTCGCCTGCTTATATGCGTCAAAGACAAGACTGGCAGCATCACTGCCCAATTCATGGGAAACTACGGGAGAATTAGTGCGCTCACCCCATACTTTTAACTGTTCAATTGCCGCTGCACGGAAGGTATCGCCTGCACCAAGCAAGGTAGAATGTCCGCTATCGGCCAGCTTTTGCGCAAGTTTGCCAATCGTCGTGGTTTTACCGGAGCCATTCACACCCACCACCAAAATCACATGGGGTTTGTGGTCAAGGTTCAGTTCCAGCGGCAGGGCCACCGGTTCCAGCACCTTTTGAATTTCACGCGCCATGATCTGACGCACTTCTTCATCGGTGACATCCTTGCCATAGCGTTCAGCTGAAAGCGTTTCGGTAATTTTCATCGCCGTTTCCACGCCAAGATCAGCCTGAATTAGAATATCTTCCAGATCCTGCAGCGTTTCCTCATCAAGCTTGCGCTTGGTGAGAACAGCCACGATGTTTTCCTTCATCGCATTAGACGTGCGCGAAAGCCCCTTGCGAAGACGCCCAAACCACCCAACTGTGTTGGCTGGCTCTGGCTCTGGCTCTGGCTCTGGCTCTG
>JAESSK010000017.1 GCA_016764155.1 Rhizobiaceae bacterium | reverse complement strand
CGGAGCCGCCGTGATGTTCGGTATCGCCGCGCCAGTTGGATTCTGCTTTTCGGAAATAAGGTAACACGTCGGAATAGCTCCATCCTTCGCAACCTGATTGGCGCCATAAATCGTAATCGCGCGGGTGACCGCGAACATAAAGCATGCCGTTAATGGAAGATGATCCGCCGAGGGTTTTTCCTCTGGGCAGGCTCAGTTTTCTACCACCGAGATTTGGATCGGGCTCGCTAAAATAATTCCAATTGTGTTTTGGCCCACGCCATATTTTTCGAAATCCAATGGGTATGCTCATGAGGATTGAATTGTCTTTTCCTCCCGCCTCAAGAACCAAAACACTCACATTAGAATCTTCCGTTAGTCGATTAGCCAAAACACTTCCGGCTGATCCTGCACCAACGATAACGTAGTCAAAATTTTCCAATTTCCTAATCCCAATTGCAAAAAATACAAAACTAAAATCTATTTAAATCCAATAGTTTAATCGACTTATCCGGCCGATTGTTACTATGGCTCCCTGATATGAAATACATCTGCATTTTGACCAAGAACTTAAATAAAAAACCCATGTAAAAACAGAATTTCCAGCCCCATTTACGGCAATGCATACAACAATACTTAACCTGCGCAAGAGTACTTTCGTATTGCTGGTGTGGATCATCGATTGACAACGAAATTTTTAGATGCTGAAAACGGATTTGAAATATCGATCGGCCATCAGGATTGCGACCGCTAATTAGGGAACAAATTATCAAAAAAACAGATTGCATTATTGGAGAGCGTTTCGGCATTTATTTTTGCAAGTTCTGTTCGTTTTGATCTAGTCGATAGGCAAGTTGCGCGCGGGAAAGGCCGAGTGCACGGGCAGCACCCGCGATATTGCCATTGGCCTGTTTCATCGCGGCCTGATAGGCATGGGAATTCAGCGCATCGAGCGAAACGCCGCCGTTGGAAATGGCCTGTGCAATTGTGATATTGAGCGGCTCTTGTTGCATGATAATTTTATCTGTGGGAAGTGCCGAAGTGCGCAACATTGCTTCGTCAATCGTCGGCTCGTTTGAAATTTGAATGAATGCGCCGGTCATGATGGCTTCGAGTTCATACATATTTCCAGGATAATCGCGGGCTTTCAAATAAACCTTTGCATCTTTGGTGAGTTCGGGAACAGGGCAATCAAATCGGGCAGCAATTTTTTCAAGCACTTCCAGAGCCAGTTTTAAAATATCCTGACTTCGCTCATTGAGCGGGAGCATCGAAATCGGCAAAATGGCCAGACGGTAATAAAGTTCCTGACGCATTGTCGAAGAGGCCGCCAATTGTGGCTGGGTTTGATTTGAAGTGACAATCAACCGTATCTGGCTGGCAGCATGGTTGGTCGGCGCACTGAGATGGTCCACCAAAACCCTCTGGGTGGCATCATCCAATTGTTCAACATCTTCTAAAACCAATGTTTGGTCTGCGATTTTTCCGTTGCCCCTTTTTGGCTTTGGGGTCAGCCGGGCGCGCAAGGTTTTTGCCTCCAAATGCGAACAGGCGATGTGCTCCAATGTAGAATTCCGCCCGAAACATAAATCATGCAAGTGTTTGGCAGCGCTGCGTTTTCCGCTACCCTGTGGCCCCATGATCAATATTGGCAGGTCGCTTTTAACTGCCTGTTGCAAGCGGGATTCTATCGGCGCAAGCAACGTTGGCGTGGTGATACTCTTGCCAGTTTTTCTGGTGGGACGCGCCTCGAAAGAACGGCGAAGGCGGGCATCGAGGTTTTTGCGTGTTGGCAAAATCTCATTGCGGTACAGCCGAACGGTTTCGTCATCCTCGCCCCACACGTCTGCGGTTTTACCGATCACCCGGCAATGGCTATGGCCCATGCCTGCACATTCAATTTCCTTGTAGACGACCAGTTTCTCCATAAAATAACTGGCATAGCCAGCCGCATACCCCACCTGCCCCCAGCAAACTGGATCGTCGGAATTTCTGTGATGCTTGCAATATTCGTTCCCCTCCAAACTGGAGTGCCAAAGGAACTCGGCAGCGAATTTTCCNTTTTTGAAATCGAAATCGTTGAACAATGTTTCAACACGCACCATGCCGCAGATCGAATGCAACCGTATACCGGCGGTGATTGCGTCACCAAAATCTAGGAACGGCCAAGAGTTTTTGACGAACTCCGCATCTTTGCCTCCGGCCTGAAAACCCAAGCGCGTTAGAAGCACATAAGTCGCTTCCCTTCCAAACTCATGCATCAGCTCGTTGCGCAAGTTCTCGCCAAAACTTGCGCGCTGCAAAAGCATGCGGGTGCCATTCAAACTTATCTGACCGCTCATCGGGCTGAATACCATGCCATCCAGCAATTCCCGTAGACTTGGTTTGCCAGCGCGGTCCAGCAGGGCTTCCTGCTCAATGTTTGTTCGCAATATATCGCCCCTTACAAATAGCAACTCNCGGCCATTATTGGGACCAATGTGATCATATCATAAGTTTAATATCCTCAAATCCGCAATAGGCGTTTTCTAATATTTATATACCAAACATAAACACCACATGTTATTTTCTATAAAATCGTTATTATTCAATATATTAAATCTTTTCTATCGCAATATTCACAGAACTACCAAATAAAGGATATTGACACTTATCCGGTTGGCATGATTTGTTATTGTTAACAAGGGAAGTTTTTTNGGAAATTGNANNCCNAAAAANCGGGGGTTCGACGGATAGTGATCTGTTTGTCAAACGTCACCAATATTGCAGACTACCTTCGAAAAATGGCCAGTTTTGGCTTTTTGATCTGGGCAAATGCAACCGACAGCGCTTTGGGAGGAGCCATGTCGCACCGTCAATAACGGTGAAAAACACGTNGTACGACAATGAAATCATGGCTAACTGTGGAGGAAATTATGAGTACAGATAACGAAAATAAACCGGGCATCACGCGCCGAACCGCGCTGAAGGGAATGGGGGCCGCTGCCACCGTTTTTTCAATTCCGGCAATCGCCAATGCACAAGCTGCAGGCACAATCAAACTTGGCTATGTTAGCCCATCCACCGGACCGCTTGGTCTGTTTGGTGATGCTGACGGATTTACCCTTAAGGTTATCCGTAAATTGCTGGGTGACGGGCTTAAAAACAACGGCAAGACCTACAATGTNGAAATCATTGCCCGTGACAGCCAATCAAATCCAAACAAAGCAGGCGAACTTGCNGGTGAACTGATCCTNAATGAGGAAGTNCANTTGATGGTGCCNGCATCAACGACTGATGTGAACAACCCTGTGGCTGATCAGGCNGAACTTTANGGGGTGCCTTGCATCTCCACCAATGCGCCGTGGCAATCATTTGTTCTACCGCGTGGTGGTACGAACGAGAAACCGTTTGAATGGACCAACCACTTTTTCTGGGGTCTTGAAGATGCTCTCGATACGTTTGCCGGTCTTTGGAATTCGGTCGAAACCAATCACAAGGTGGGCATGTTATTCCCGGCCAATGTAGATGGTGAAGTTTGGGGCAATGAAGATTATGGTCTTCCTTCAACCGTTCGCAAGATGGGTTATGAAACCGTTATCCCGAACAAGTTCCAGCCACGCACCAATGATTTTTCTGCGCAAATTGCGATGTTCAAGGAAAATAATTGCGAGATCATTGGGGGTATTACTTCACCGCCGGATCTTAAAACTTTCATCACCCAATGCGCTCAACANCAGTTCCATCCNAAAGTGGTNACNGTTGCAGCAGCCTTGTTGTTCCCGTCAGGCATTGAAGCCATGGGCGAACTTGGCGAAGGCATGAGTTCAGAAGTTTGGTGGACACCGGCATTCCCGTTCAAATCATCTTTGACAGGTCAAAGCAGTGCCGACATCGCTGCTGACTGGGAAAAAGAAACCGGNAAACAGTGGACCCAGCCTTTGGGATACTCACACGCTCTTTGGGAAGTTGTGATCGACATTCTGCAACGCGCAGAGAACCCGCTGGATCGGGCATCCATTCGCGATTCCATGAAATCACTGGATATCCATACCCTCGTTGGTCCGATCAAATTCGGTAATGGACCACATCCAAATGTCACCAAGACACCTATCTTTGGTGGCCAGTGGGTGAAGGGCGCGAAGCATCCATACGATCTCAAGATTGTAGACAACAGCGTTTCGGACCTTGTTCCAACTGAAGGCAAGCTACAGCCAATCAACTGGAATAAATAACACTGCTTTGAGATTGAATGCGGGAATGGGAATGAGGACTATGGTTGATGACCGACGCTCCACTGCTTAGCTGTCGTGGCGTGTGCAAATCCTACGGCGCGGTTCGCGTCATTCAGGACGTCGATTTTGACGTCCTGCCGAACGAGGTACTTGGTATTCTGGGGCCAAATGGCGCTGGCAAGACCACCATGTTCAATCTGATTAGTGGCGACACAAAAATGGACGCCGGCGAACTTATTTTCGCCGGTGAACCGCTTCGCAGCGAACCGGCCTTTCGGCGCTGTCAGCGCGGCATCGGACGCACCTATCAAGTGCCGCAGCCCTATGGCGGCCTTTCGACATTTGAAAATTTGCTTGTTGCCGCAATGTTTGGGGCCGGGCGCGATACGCAGGCGGCCTATGATCATTCGGCGGCAATTCTTGAATATTGCGGGCTGAGTGGCAGGGCCAACACATTGGCAGAATCGCTCACTCTGTTGGATCGCAAACGATTGGAACTTGCGCGTGCGCTTGCCAGTGATCCCAAATTATTATTGCTCGATGAAATTGCCGGCGGGCTGACGGATGAAGAATCCAGCGAGCTGGTTGAACTCGTGCGCAACATTCGCGACCGCAATGTAACGATCATCTGGATCGAGCATGTGCTGCGCGCCATCATGGCGGCGGCCGACCGAATTATTGTATTGGATTTCGGCATTAAGATTGCCGATGGCGCGCCGCAGGAAGTGATGAAAAATCCCGATGTGCAGCGCGTTTATATGGGTATTGAAGTATGAGCCAACCCATTCTTTCTACCCATGCGCTTTCGGTTAAATATGGTGATTTTCAAGCCCTGTTCGATGTGGATTTTGAAATCGCTCCCGGCGAGATCGTCGCTTTGATCGGGGCTAATGGTGCCGGTAAATCCACCATGCTTAATTCGATTATCGGCCTGCTATCATGTGATCCTGAAATGATAAAATTTGACGGCGAAGCTGTGGGCGATAGTGCGCCCCATACCATGGTTGGCAAAGGTCTCGCCATGGTGCCGGAAGGTCGTCGCCTTTTTACCGGCATGAGCATCGAAGATAATCTTCGTGTTGCNATGGATCATGCTTCGAAGGTTGGCGGAGACAGCGGCAGTCTTTGGACGCTGGANCGGTTGTACGATTTATTTCCTGTTTTGGTGGAAAGACGCAAGACCCTGGTTGAAAATCTCTCCGGNGGNCAACAGCAAATGGTNGCNATTGGCAGGGCATTATTGAACCAGCCGCGACTGTTATTATGCGANGAACTTTCGCTTGGACTGGCACCAACGGTGATCCGGGAAATNNATAAAATGCTGCCGGAAATCAGCAANGCGGGAACCGCACTTGTGCTTGTGGAACAAGATGTGTCACTGGCGCAATCTGCCTCCAGCCGCCTTTATTGTATGTTGGAAGGACGCATTACATTGACCGGAAAATCGGATGAAATTGACCGCGATACCATCGCGGGCGCTTATTTTGGAGTAGATCATGCAGTGGCTTGATGCGTTAATTCAGGGGCTGCTTCTGGGCGGAATGTACGCGCTTTACGCGCTCGGCATGGCGTTGATGTTCGGGGTTATGCGGATCGTAAATATCGCCCATGGGGATCTGGTCATCCTGCTGGGATTGATCGGTATTTCGCTTGCTGCCTATTTCGGTCTTACGCCGTTGCCACTGATTATAATTATGGTGCCGATTGCAGCTTTCATTGGTTGGGCATTGCAAAAAANCATCCTCAACCGTGTGATTGGTGTGGATGAATTGCCGTCACTNGTTGCNACNTTCGGNCTTTCCATCGCGCTGCAAAATTTCATGTTGCAGGTTTGGTCTGCTGATACCCGCTCACTCCCCGGCCATGGGCTTGAAGCAGCGTCCATTAATATCGGCGGGATATTTATGGGTGTCCTGCCGCTGATCGTACTGGTGGTTGCAATCTCGCTCACCGGAGGCTTGGATGCNNTNNTGCGTTATACCCGATTTGGCCGGGCGCTTCGGGCATCATCCGCTGATTTGCAGGCGGCGGCAATCACAGGGATAAATCCNAAAATTATTTACGCCACCGCAACNGCNATTGCCGTTGGCATTTTAGGCATTGCGGCGGTGTTCCAATCCCTGCGCGCAACCATATCGCCAGCCGATGGATCGGCGCAGTTACTATATGCTTTCGAGGCCGTGATCATCGGCGGCATGGGTTCTATCTGGGGTGCGTTTTTGGGCGCCATGGTCTTGGGCGTCGCACAGGCCATCGGGTTCCGTTACGACCCGGGCATTGGGATACTGGTTGGTCATGTTGTATTTTTATTAGTTCTGGCGGTCCGTCCGCAAGGCCTGTTGGCGCGCAAGGGATAAGGTCATGACCACACAAACCACCTCATCATCGACGGATACGACACCGCCAACGGCCAGCGTCTCACGCTATAGCCGCTCCAGCCGCATTGCGCTTTTCATCGGTATTTTTGTTCTCGTTGCGATGGTTGCGATGCCATGGTGGGCGGGGGCCGGCAAAATCCGCTGGGCGATCGAATTGAGCTGCTATATTGCCATTGCCCAAATGTGGAATTTGCTCGCCGGATATGGCGGCGTGATTTCTGTTGGGCAGCAGGCATTCATCGGGGTGGCTGGCTACACCATGTTTGTGCTGTCGCTCAATTTTGGTGTGAATCCGTTTTTGGCCGTCATTCTTTGCCTGATTGTTCCGGCCCTTCTCGCAATTCCCTCTTACGCATTATTGCACCGTCTTGATGGTCCGTATTTTGCGATTGGAACGTGGGTNCTGGCGGAGAGTTTCCGGNTGTTCACGACGAATTTTGACTACGTAAANGGAGGGTCAGGCATGACNCTTCGCGTGATGTCGCAGTTTTCCGCCCATGAGCGTGAAATAGGAATGATCTGGCTTTCCGTCGCGATGCTGCTTGCAACCATTGGCGGCAGTTATTGGATGATGCGCTCGCGCTACGGGCTGGCGTTAACTGCCATGCGTGACAATCCAATTGCCGCAGAAAGTCAGGGTGTGAATGTGAAGCGCCTTCGGTTTCTGCTTTATGTGGCAGCAGCCATCGGCACCGGCATGGCGGGCGCAATTTACTATATGGCGCAGTTGCGAATTACACCTGAATCCGGTTTCAACCCGAGCTGGGCTACCATATGTATTTTCATCGTTATGGTNGGCGGNATNGGNTCCATTGAAGGCCCNATNATCGGNGCGATAATCTATTTNATNGCCGACCGCTTCTTCGGCCAATATGGCGCGATCTATCTGATTGTTCTGGGCCTGATGACGGTCATGATGGCGCTGTTTGCCCGTGGCGGAATTTGGGGAATTTTCTCCAAATATATTGACGCGCCATGGTTCCCCATTGGGCGAAAACTCATACGCAAAGGAGAATGACATGAAAGTTGCACAGTTTGATACTGTCGGTAAACCGTTATGCATTGTTGATGTTGACGATCCAAAACCTGGCACAGACGGCATGATCATCAAGGTCTGTCGTTGTGGAATTTGCGGCAGTGATCTTCATATTACCGAGGAGCCTGAAACCTTTGGCGCATCCAAGGGCGATGTGCTGGGGCATGAATTTTCCGGCGAAGTGCTGGAAGTGGGAAGCGAGGTTGAAGGGCTGAAGGCTGGCGATTTTGTCAGCGTTGCGCCGCTGCATGGTTGTGGCAAATGCGATAGCTGTCTGCGCGGCGAACCGGCATGGTGCGAAAGCATGAAGCTGATTGGCGGCGGTTACGCGCAATATGCGGCCGTGACAGAACGCCAATGCCGCAAACTGCCATGGGGTATTAATGCGGATGATGGAGCATTGGCCGAACCGTTTTCGGTGGCGCTGCACGGAATTGTTCAATCAAAAATGAAACAGGGCGACCGGGTGCTGATTGTCGGTGCTGGAGCTATTGGCCTCGCCGTTGCCTTTTGGGCAAGACGGATGGGGGCTGGCAAAGTTGTTGTCACAAGCCGTGGCCGCTATCAGGAAGATCGCGCCATGTCTTTGGGCGCGTCACACTTTGTTCAATCTGACGAGGAAATGCCGCGCAAAGTTGCAGAAATTTGCGGCGGTCAACCGGACATTGTTTTTGAATGCGTTGGCAGTGTTGGGCTGATCGATCATTGCATCGATCTGGTGAGGCCACGCGGTACTGTGTTGGTTCTGGGTCTTTGCACCCACACTGATCATTTGGATTCATTCCGCGCCATTACCAAAGAAGTGACGATCATCATGTCGGTCTTCTTCAACATGCATGAATTTGTCAGCGCCATTGATGCGCTCGATTCGGGCCAATATGCGCCGCAAAACCTGATCACTGAAACGGTGTCGCTCGACGCCATGCCGGACGCGTTTGAAAAACTTCGCAACCGCACGACCCAGTGTAAAATTCTGGTCGATCCATTCGGATCTTGACCTTCATCCCGAAAGGAACTCCCAATGGCTGAGCAAGCAACAACAGAATTCTGGAAAGACATTAAGCCGATTGAAAATGTCTTTAAGCCGGATGCAGGAATGGATGTTTACGTCAGTAATGCAGCCTATGCAGATGATAAATATTTCATGCAATTGTCAGAAACAGGCGTCTATTCCCGGCCATTATGGATCAACCCATCAGCCAATAAATGGTGTGATATTTTGATGGCAAAAAATGCAGGACTGGTGAACCGTCACTACCATCCGCACGAAGTATTTGCCTATACTATTTCTGGAAAATGGGGCTATCTGGAGCATGACTGGACGGCGACTGCTGGCGACTTCATCTATGAAAGCCCGGGCGAAGGACACACCTTGGTTGCCTATGAACATGAAGAGCCGATGCGTGTGATGTTCATTGTTACCGGCCCAATCATCTGGCTGGATGAAGATGGCAATTCTGACGGACATCTCGATGTGTTTGACTACATCAAAATTGCACGCGAACATTATGCCAATACCGATCTTGGTGCGGAATATGTCGACACATTGATGCGGTAAATTTGGGCGTATCAATATAAGACTACTAAGCCAGAGCTGGTAGTAATGAAATTGACCGGATGGCGCGATAAGACACATCAGCTAATATATGTTGCGTTGCACCATCCAATCATAGACAAGTTATTTTGAGTTGTTCATTCCTTATAGATGACAGTCCAAAATGATCGGGTCTTTATCGTATGCAAGTCTGCGAAACAAAATTAGACATTTTTGCGCTTCAAACTGGCTATCGTAAAAATGGCCTCAAAATAGGCCTTGTCCCTACTATGGGATTTTTACATGATGGCCATATGGAATTAGTGCGTCAGGCGCGAGCGGCTTGCGACCGGGTCATTGTTACAATCTTTGTGAATCCTACCCAGTTTGGTGTAAATGAAGACCTCTCGAGCTATCCACGCGATCTTGAACGGGATATTGCCATGCTGAATGCCGAGGGAGTGGATGCAGTATTCACCCCTTCATTGCAGGAAATGTATGTGCCGGGCAGTGAAACAATTATTGAAGCGACGCGCCTGTCACGCATATTAATCGGGCGACTTCGTCCCGGGCATTTTCGTGGCGTTACAACAATTGTCGCTAAATTATTTAATATCTGTCAGCCGGACCGTGCCTATTTTGGCGAAAAGGATTACCAGCAACTTCAGGTGATCAAGCGCATGGTGCGTGATCTGGATATTCCGGTGGAAATTTGTGGCGTCCCCACTGTGCGAGAGACTGACGGACTGGCCATGTCTTCGCGCAATGCGATGCTTGGAAGCAAAGAGCGACAAGCGGCAGTCATCTTATCTCAGGCCTTAATTGCGGCAGAAGAATTTTGCCTGACCAATCGCGTTAGTGCGCAAAAGCTAAGCCAGATTATTCGAGACAAGATTGAGACTGAACCGTTGGCCGATATCCGTTCAATTGATATCCGCGATGCGGTGACGCTAGCACCAATAAGGGGAACACTTAACGCCCCGGCTGCCGCTCTCCTGGCAGTAGGTTTTGGCGACGTTCTGCTGATCGATCAAAAAACACTCCATGCAAAGCTATCAGTTCAGCAATAGGTGTTTGGTTAGCGCTCGGTTAGGACCTAATTAAAGCTGGGCGACTTGGCAGATGGCCTACCAGTTTAGATTCAGAACGAAAATAATCGCTATGGCGGTGATAAAAATCGCCAGAGTGAGATAGATCGCGATATTTCTCAGACGCCCGTCGATAAACATGACTTTTACGTCGCATTCAGGAATGATGTGCACGCTATAAATGGTGTCCCATACACCCTTTTCGACGGTATTATTTTCTTCCAGCTTTTGGATAACCGGCGCTTTTGGGAATATCCACCTGGAACCCTTCACTTCGACGATGCCGGACAGAGCTTGCCCTTCGTTCAAAGGCTCTACTGCAAAATTATAGGTCTTTTGCATGCTGTTGGAGATGCTGCGAACAATTCGCTTTCGCTCTCCGGCTTTCACTTCGATGATTTTCATTCGGAAATTTCCATAATGTGGTTTCGAAAATAGTCATACATCTGTCGTCGACATATAGAAACCATCGATTAGGCCCGCAGGCGTCAGAAGCCCCGGCAGGGGCGTTCGCCGAAGCTTCTGACAGGAAGTCCAATTTGCACTCCCTACACAGTGTAGATAGAAGTTTGCTGCGAAACCGGATGTGTCGTTTGGCACAAGGCTGCTCAATTTTTTTAAAAAATGGCCCTAACAATGCCCCCTCCACAGCTCAAACAAAGGCGTAGCCGCGTCTTTGGTATCGTTTAAAAAATACCCTCACATCCAATTGACTTATAATTGTATACAATTATGCTGAGGTGTAGCGCTTGGCCGAGAATGGAAAATTATAATTGGCGGCCAAAGAGCGATCAGGAGACCGTCAGCATTGGGAGGAAATGTCTGTGAGCACTAATGTCGCCGAAAGTGGCAAAAACAGCATCAAATTGCCTTGATGCGTCTGCGGGAAATGGTTCTGGATGGAACCTTGCCTGCCGGGGGAAGACTGTATGAAATATCATTGGCTGAGCGCATCGGAATTTCGCGCACACCAATCCGCGAAGCCTTGTCGCGACTGGAGGGCGAAGGCCTTTTGGAGCGCGCCTCTTCCAGCGGTGGATATTTGGTAAGAACCTTCA
>JAESSK010000016.1 GCA_016764155.1 Rhizobiaceae bacterium | reverse complement strand
CCTCGGTATTTTCAGGCCGCATCGGCAATATCAAATAGCGCAGTTCAGCCGTTGAATCCCAAACTCTGACCTCTACATCGTCGTCAAGCACAACACCAAATTCACCAAGAACCGCACGAGGTTCTGAGACCGCGCGCGAGCGATAAGGTGCCGCCTTATACCAAACTGGTGGCAGGCCAAGCACCGGCCACGGATANCAGGAGCACAATGTACAAACGACCATATTATGAATTTGAGGCGTGTTCTCCTTCACCTCCATATGCTCACCCTGCCGGCCCTCAAAGCCAAATTCCTTNATGCAATTGGTGGCATCTTCCAGCAGTCNNGNTTTAAATTCNGGATCAGCCCANGCGCGCGCAATGACAGCCGCGCCATTACGCGGNCCCACTTTATTNTCATAGATATCGATGAGTTGGTCGAGGGCTGCCGGNTCAACATAACCCTTTTCNACCANCANNGATTCCANCGCTTTNACCCGCAAAGCGATATCGCTCAGGGACGAGCCTTCTTCGTGGCTGTGNTCATGTTCNTGATGAGACATTGATGGCTCTCCTTCACGATATTTGTAGCAATGANGGNTCGNNAATTGCAACTANTACTGTTGGGAAAACACCCTATTAATCTTGCACCCTGTGGAGCAGNAATTTCACGCCAACAGTGGCGGCAACGAATACGAACATCATGATGTTTTTATAGACGAGGCCATTTCCAAGAAAATCCTGAACCATCACGCCCCCAATCACCAGCAACACCGCTAAATAACAAACGCTCAGCGCAGCACGCCTACGAGTGTCTTCCTTNTTCGCTTCCGCAGCACCTTCTTTTTTAGCCGTAATTTGAATNCCGGTTTCAACACGGGTTGATTCTGAAGCGCCCCATATCAGCGCGCCCAAAAGCATAATACCGCCNGGTGCAAAATTTATCTCAACAACGGGAAAGCGGATAAACAGGGTGAAAAGAGCTTCATCGACTGGCTGAAAATATAGCGCGATACCACTCAGAAATATCAAAGCACCGAGGATTTCAAAAAAAATCGCTTTTCGATGTTTANATAGCAAGGCCTTGGAATGGGACATACCCTCATCCTTCGAAGTTTTAGCGATTCCTGACCAGCAGTCTGCCAACAGGATATCCGTAACTCACAAAATAGAGGCTGGAGCTTGCGCGAGGCCTTTGAATTAGTCCTGATGCGGCACAAGTTCCTGATACGCATCATATTGCGCAAGAAACACTTTTCCCGTCAGTTCGTCGAGAAAATCCGTCCGCTTTAGCCTGTCCATTACNGGGCCTTTAACCTCGGATAAATGAAGTTTTATTCCGAAACTTTCCAGCCGNTGATTGATCGCTTCAAGGGATTCAAGNGCGCTCATATCAATCTCGTTGACCGCCGAACACATAATNACCACATGCTTGATCGGGCAATCTTCCACAACCCGGTCNTAGATATGNTCTTGAAGAAAGCGNGTATTGGCAAAATAGAGNCTTTCNTCNACACGGATGGTCAACAGACACGGATCGGTAATCACCTCATGGCGCAAGATATTCCGAAAATGCTGGGTATTGGGAACCAGCCCAACTTCTGCAATATGGGGCCGCGATGTCTTATAGACGAACAACGCCAGAGATAAAATCACACCTGTTAAAACACCTGTCTCCACACCGAACCCAAGAGTGAAAAATATTGTGGCCGCCACGGCGCTGAAATCAGCTTTTGAATAGTTCCATGTTTTCTTGAGAATGCTGAAATCAATCAGGGACAACACCGCGACAATGATGGTGGCNGCAAGNGTTGCCTTTGGCAGAAAATAAATCAGCGGCGTCAAGGATACCGCCGCAATCGCCAGACCAATTGCGGTGAAAGCACCTGCGGCCGGCGTTTCAGCCCCCGCATCAAAATTCACCACAGAGCGCGAAAANCCGCCNGTCACCGGAAACCCGCCGGTAAGNGACGCNGCGATGTTTGACGCACCCAGTCCGATCAATTCCTGATCGGGATCAATTCTNTGTCTCTTTTTAGCAGCAAGGGTTTGCGCCACAGAAATNGATTCAACAAATCCAANGATCGATATCANCAATGCAGGAACAATCAGTGAATCGATCAAATCCATCGAAAATGAAGGCATGGTCAATGGCGGCAAAGATTGCGGCACATNNCCNACAACNCGCACACCCTCNCCTTCTAGATTGAATANCCAAACCGTGAGNGTCGTAACCACCACAGCAGCCACCGGCCCNGCCTTGGCACCAAATTCAGCCATGCGTGCACTCAACCCCATTTTTANCAANGCNGGNTTCAAACCTTTGCGCACCCAAAANAGGAAAGCGGTTGCAGTTGCCCCAATCAGGAATGTTATCCAATTGATCTCAGGNAAATGTTCGACGATTGAGNNGAGCAGTTCGAGCAGCGTATGACCACCNGCATCCACCCCCAANANATGTTTCAACTGNCTGGCAGCAATCAATACACCCGCTGCTGTGATAAANCCGGCAATCACTGGGTGGGATAGAAAATTCGCTAGAAAACCAAGTCGNAACACGCCCATCAATAATAGAATGCCNCCCGAAAGCCCTGCCAATGTCAAAGCNGCAATGGCATANCCNGCNGTTCCCATCTGGGCNACATCGCCGATAGCCGCTGCAGTCATCAACGAGACAACNGCCACAGGCCCAACGGCCAGCGCCCGNCTNGTNCCNAANATCGCGTAAAGAATGATCGGCGCAATGGAGGCATAAAGCCCCATCTCCGGTGGCAATCCTGCCAATAGCGCATAAGCCAGCGATTGCGGGATCAACATGATCGTCACAATTACTGCAGCGACCATATCGTTAGAAAAGGTCGCGCGATTATAGCTGCGTCCCCAATCAAAAATCGGGAAATAGCGCTTAAAAGATTGAAATTTCATCAGNGACTTTCANTTTAACCGAGNCTTTATTACTTCACNGACTGNCNTAAAGACCAAAGCATCANCGATCTCGCACCGCTNCGGCAATATGCCAGCATCGGCTTTGGCAATTCCTCTATTGCCGCATCAAANGCTGCTGCTGTGTCATCGCTCACAGGCCCGGCAACGGGAATATAGCGNGCTTCNAGACCTGCACNAATGGCAGCTTTCTCGATCTCTTCAAAGGCCTGTTGATCNGCACTTTCCCCNTCAGGGCGATTACAAATGATCGAGCGAAAGCCCTGATCCACCAGNGCCTGAATGTCATTCACTGTTATTTGNTGGCTAACCGACAAGGTCGCCGAAATTATTNTNATATCCATGAGTTTACCTAATTTTACCTGGCCGAATTAAAGGACGTTTACCGGCACTTTAAGCACCTGATTGCCATCTTCATCGGCAGGCACTTCGCCAGCACGCATATTCACCTGCAGCGACGGGATAATCAGTTCAGGCAACGACAAAGTCGCATCGCGCTCGGTTCTGAATTTGACAAACTCTTCCCTGCTCTTACCGCCACCCACATGAATGTTGTGAACTTTTTCGTCACCAACCGACGTTTCCCATTGAATATCGCGACCATTAGGTCCGTAATCATGGCACATAAAGAGCCGCATATCGTCAGGCAAAGCCAGAACTTTTTGAATGGAATCGTATAATTCGCCAGCGTCACCACCCGGAAAATCAGCCCGTGCAGAACCGCCATCCGGCATAAACAGCGTATCGCCGGTAAAGGCAACATTTCCAATCACATGCACCATACAAGCGGGAGTGTGCCCCGGTGTATGCATGGTAAAAGCGTCCATCGTTCCNATTTTATAGGTATCACCTTCGCCAAATAGTTTATCGAACTGGCTACCATCGCGCTGGAATTCAGTGCCTTCATTGAAGACCTTCCCAAACGTATCTTGGATGATGGTGATATTCTCGCCAATGCCAATCTTGCCGCCCAGCTTGTCTTGAATATAGGGTGCAGCAGATAGATGATCCGCATGAACATGGGTCTCGATCAGCCACTCCAGTTTCAGATCGTTCTTTTCGATATATGCAACGATCTCATCCGCATGATCATAGGTNATACGACCAGCCGAANAATNGATATCCATGACAGAATCGATCACCGCACATGATTTGGAGGNCGGGTCCGAAACAACATAGCTNATCGTATTGGTCGCCGGATCAAAGAANNCTTCAACCTGCGGGTTCACTTCCATATTGATTGGATAATCAGACATTTTGAATTCTCCTATGGTTGGTTGATTAAGTGCGCTTGGCATCAATCAGTTGGGCACGTTTATGAGAAANTTTCATCATCCCAAGGGCNGCAAAAACACCCCCGAGCATCGCCACNGTAAAGAGNATAACCTCAATGCGGCCAGTCCCGAGCACCGGTAAAGCACCACCTGGACAAAATCCCGCAATACCCCAGCCAATGCCGAAGACCGCAGAACCGCCAATCAGCTTNNCATCNAGCTTCCGGTTGGNCGGCACCTGAAATTTCTNTTCCAAAATCGGCGCAGGCTTTGGTAATACCCATCGATANCCGAAAAANGTAACAATCAAAGCGCCGCCCATCACGAATGCCAAACTTGNATCCCATGTGCCTGTCACATCAAAAAAGTTCANCACCTTGGCAGGATTTGCCATGCCGGANATCGAAATACCAAGGCCAAAAAGCAGGCCNATCANGTANGCAATAAGTGTACGCATGATCTAAGCTCCAATCACGTGACGGACCACATAAACGCTCAGCGCAGTGGTTGCCATAAANGTGAGTGTTGCAACGATCGAGCGAGGCGAAAGCCGCGCCATCCCGCAGACACCATGTCCGGATGTACATCCAGCACCATAGGTCACGCCGATACCAACGATGAACCCGCCAGCCGCCAGCATCGGCATTGAGACAGGAACATCGACAGTTGGAAATTCACCCGTTGCCGCAAGATATATCAACGGAGCGGTAATCATCCCCGCAAGAACGCTTGCCCGCCAGTGCCAGTCAGAAAATGATGACGGTGAAAAAAAGCCTACCAGAATACCGGTAGCTCCCATGATGCGACCAAAAACCCACATCAAAAGCACGGACGAAAGCCCGATCAATGCCCCGCCGCCAAGCGATTGAACGGGCGTAAAAACTGTTTCCATTAAAAATCNAACCTTACAAGTACGAAGACCGAATATTCGGTAGAGTGGGCAGAATTTTATGGCAGCAGTNGCAACAAGAATNACACCGANTGCGACCGCGCCATATTTATACATATCNTTTTCAAAAACCGGCATATCAGCGGCATACGGGGCAGCAATAAGAGCGCCACCGACGATCAGTCTGAGTACCCGATCAATTGTTCCAACATTAGCCATCGATTCAATTCCTAGTTAAAAGTTCNATGTNTGAACCTAGGATTTGAAAANGAAATGTTCAGTGACTTTATCACCAAACGAGCATTTTCTTGCATCACACNCTAANTTTTCGGAGCCGATTGGGGAAAACNGCAAGGTTTTATAATTATTTCAACAGGTTAGTTCGCGGTTTCCGCAAGCAATTTGANTTCCCGANTGTCCAGTAATTCGATTGTACCGCGCGATTGAGCCACCCATCCGCGCCGCTGAAACTCTTGAAGTTGCCGCGAAACGACCTCACGTGCGGTGCCAAGTTCTGCCGCCATTTGCTGGTGGGTNGATTTTATCACCCCCGTTTTNGCNCCNAGTTCCAACAGTTTTTGAGCCAACCGAATATCCATGCGCTGAAACGCAATCTCTTCGATTACGAAAAACAAATCGGTAATACGCTTGGAATAAGCCGAAAACACAAAGTGCCGAAACGTCTCTGACTGGGATATTAAATCGTCAAAAACCTTACGCGGGATCGCAACGGCTTCCACGTCGGTTTCGGCAATCCCTTCGGCAGAATAATCCTCATAGGCCAGCAGGCACGCAGTNGTCAGCACGCAACTTTCGCCCGCATGAACCCGGTAAAGAACGATCTCCCGCCCGCTTTCAGAAAGTTGTTGCACACGCACTGTTCCATCAAGCAACAATAGGAGGTTTTCCGGCGCCTTACCGGGACCGAAAATAACGGTGTCTTTAGGAACGCGAACGATACTGCTGCGCTGGACGAGCAATTTTCTGATCGGCTCTTCAAGCTGCGAAAGCCCCTTAAATCGTTCTATCCAGTCTGCGTGCATGTGGGTGCATCCTTATAATCAATAAAATCATTGCGTTTGTCGCCGAAGGTACGAATACTGATAAAAAAGTGCAAGAACAGGCTCTTAGGCTTTTCGTGTATTTTTACATGTGGGGAATGGGGGGAATATGTCGAAAATTGATATTATGGGATCGTATTGGACGCTTGCCGTTGGCGCCAACCCGGCTACGCAATTGGCTTCTGAAAAACACTGCCCCCATGATTTTAAAGAACGCGTGGAAGCTGCCGCAAATGCTGGATATACTGGCATGGGTTTTTGGCATGACGATCTTTTCAAACTTCGCGAGGGCATCGGCTTTAGCGAAATGAAGACCATTCTGGACGCCAATGGCATTGTTGATGTCGAAATCGAATGGTTGCTCGGCTGGTTCTACGAAGACGAACGTCGCGCAGAATCAGACCACACCAGATCAATGCTGCTGGATGCCGCCGAAGCCTTGGACGCGCTCTATATCAAAGTCGCCGATACCCGTAATGATTGTGTCGACCTGCCGGAAATGAGCGAGCATTTCGCCCTGCTCTGCCGTCAGGCTGCTGAGCGCGGAACCGCCATACATTTTGAACTGCTGCCCGACTGGCTTTCCCGTATTCCTTCCCTTGATGAGGTTTTAACCCTGACGCGCGATTGCGGTGAAACCAATTGCGGCCTCGCGCTCGATATCCTTCATTTAGAGGTTATTGGGATTACCAGCGAAGAGCTAAAAACCAAGCTTCGNCCTTCCGATAAAATCAATATTGAACTCAATGACGGCCTGACGAAAAATCAGGAGAACCTGTATGAAGCGACTGTTAATCAACGGCTCCTGCCGGGAGATGGTGAATTTGATATCACCGGCTATCTCGAAGCGATCAGAGACGTTGGCTATCGCGGCCCAATCGGGGTCGAAGTCTTAAACGCTGAAATGAGAACATGGTCGCTCAATAAAGCAGCCGATATTTCATTTAATAAAACCCATGACGCCGCATTAAAGGTCNACTGGAACTANCATTGAATTTTAAAATTATTAGATTTGGGGAGAAATCATCATGACATCGACACTGGACAAATTTTCCGTTGCAGGACGCTCTGCTCTGGTAACAGGCGCAAATTCTGGCATCGGCCTTGCCTTTGTNGAAGCCTTGGCNGAGGCAGGNGCTTCNGTCACGCTTGTGGGTAGAGANATNGANAAAGTCCAGCGCGAAGCCGACCGCCTCACTAGCTGAAGGCTATACAGTCCTCGCCTGTCAGGCCGATGTTTCAAANGAGGNGCAGGTACGCGCCGCTTTCGATAAGCATGAGGAAAAATTCGGCGGACTNGATATCGTATTNGCCAATGCAGGCATTGCCGCNGGCAAAGGNTATCTCGGGCCCGANCGCGAGCGCGTGCCCGAAGGCCAGATCGACACCACCGATCTGCAACCATGGGAAGATTTGATCAGTATCAATCTCAGCGGCGTCTATTATACCCTNCGCCACNCCGCCCGCATCATGAAGGCCCATGGCAAAAAAGGCTCCATCATNGTNACNACNTCAAACGCCTCAACCATCACAGTGCCCGTNGTNGCNGCNCCNTATATGGCCTCAAAGGCCGGAGCAGCNCACCTCGTTCGTCAAGTCGCCCGCGAATTGGCNGAGTTNAATATCCGNGTAAACGCCATCGCACCNGGNGCATTTGTCACCAATATCGGNGGCGGAAAAATAAAAGAGAAAGAAGTTCGNGAAGAATGGGGCAAGACCATNCCATTGGGNAGNAAAGTAGCCATNACCGAGCAGATAAAACCNCTGGCCCTATACCTNGCNTCCGANGCATCAGATTATGTCACCGGCGTAGAAATCCTAATTGATGGCGGCGTAGCACTAGACGGTTTCCGCTAGTACCAACGCCGCAATCAGTTCGTTTAACCGGTCAACTTAATGAGCCATTGGCTTTTTGACGTCGAACTCGATTTCGACTTCGCCGGCATTTTTAAACATCAGCTTCACCATGCGTTTTTCGCCNNCTTTCATCCGCTCGCTAAGCTTCATAAACATGATGTGCAGACCGCCCGGCTTAAGGGTTACTTCCCCACCAGCCGGAATTTCCAATCCNTCTGTCANATGACGCATTTTCATAATGTCGCCATCCATTTTCATCTCGTGAACTTCAACTTTTTTAGCAAAAGAGACAGAGCCTCCGATCAACCAATCAGACGATGATCCAGTGTTTTTAATGGTCATATAACCACCGGAAACAGGGGCTTTGGGCGGGGTCGGNCGAATAGTGGTGTGCTGGATTATCAGATCACCATGTTTGGTGTCATGAGAAAATACACCGCTGACAGAGGTCAAGGCGATCACGATAGCAAGGCTTATAATTTGAATGAGTTTCATGATTTTTCCTTCGATGAACTAGCAACCGACATCTTTCAGAAATCTAGTGCAGTTCAAAAATATTAAAGTTGATTTAGGACAAGTTTGCCCCATCGGCATTCGTTAGGCGCGAATGACAGGCGGCCCACGCGGCGGTGCTGCGGGCGGAAACCCGACACAGGCCCTATGCATATCAACAGGGATAACAAAGGCCACAGGAACAGACAGCCCGTAAGGCACCACATTTTTAGAGGGCATCGGCAAAATGAACGAACCGGCAATACGGCAAAATTCACAAGGCCGCTCAACGCCGCTCTCGTCACCATTAATACCCGAAAGACAAAACGCCAATCCGGTCCCATCCGGCAACGCGTAAGCGGCCAGTTCAACCGATGACAATGTGCTTGGTGAGGGTGAAACCACAGGCCGATGGGCAAAAGACAACAATAGGAGAGACAGCGCGCAAACTGCACGAATAATCTGTCCCCAAGTGATCGCTGACGTTTTCATCTGACCTTCAACATAATGTTTCCTAAGCTGAACCTATGCCTCATTCTCGCGAGAAACAATGTGGCATTCGAACGCAATCCAGCGCCTACCTCATCCAGTTTGTTAACTCCCGTACTCAATAGATATCGCAGAATACATCTAAAACAGCACTCCCCGCTGCAAAGTCGTCATGACGTCAGGTTGCTCTTTTTACCAATAAGTACACGTTGTAAAAATCCGCATGACAATAGCCAATAGTCCAGATATCGTTTTCGAATTAGACAAAAATTTATACGCATGGTTTGCGGGATGAAGCACGCATTATTGGGAGAGACATAATATGAAAAATCAGATCGCCGTCATTACAGGAGCCGCTCAAGGNATCGGTTACGCAGTCGCAAAAATNCTNGCAGAAAAAGGCGTAAAAATTGTCAGTTGGGACTTTGACCCAGATAACCCAACNGCAATGAAAAAGCTCGATGGCCTTGCCATTGAATGCGATATCTCGTCTCTCGCCTCNGTCGAAGCCGCATACAANAAAACCTGCNATGAAGTTGGNGTACCCAGCATTTTGGTGAANAGCGCGGGCATTGCCGGGCCAAACGGTCCGCTTGATACCTATGACATNGACGCNTGGCACAAGGTNATTGATATCAATCTACACGGAACCTTTTACGTCAATCGCGTATGCGTCGCGGGCATGAAGGAAAAAGGCTATGGCCGCATCCTCAACATCGCTTCGATTGCCGGTAAAGAGGGCAACCCGAATGCCTCAGCCTATTCCGCCTCCAAGGCAGCGGTGATCGGCTTGACCAAATCACTAGGCAAGGAAACCGCAGGAATGGACATAGCAGTAAACTGCGCCACACCAGCCGCCGCCCGCACCCGCATTTTTGACCAGATGAGCCAGGAACACATCGATTACATGCTATCAAAAATCCCACGCGGCAGGTTCCTGGAAGTAGAAGAAGCAGCCAAAATGATCGCCTGGACCGTCTCTCCGGAAAACTCATTCACAACGGGAGCAGTGTTCGACCTCTCCGGTGGGCGGGCTACGTATTAGGAATTGAAAAACGGATGAGCAGCTTTTTATTCCACTTTGCCAGTTATACAGCTATGAAATAGTAGAGCATCCCATGTCGGCAATGCGGACAAAGTGACCAACCTCTCAATTCGCTCAAAAGTCTCCAACAGAGGAAAGCCACCGTTCGGGTGGTTTATAATAGATGCCGGTCGCCTTAAAAGCAGACATTGGCACCAGAAAACCCACTGAGGTACTCGGCGAGGCAGAAATAGCTCTGGCTGTATAGCCGTCAGACATGACAAAGTAGATGTTTTACTCTACTAGATACCTGTTTCATTAAAACTGGAGTCTACTATTACTATCGCAAACATCTCCGTCGATATTTGGCGTATTTCTGCACGGATCGCTCGATGTCGGTTGGCATTGGCCAGTTTAGTCTCCATTGCAGCAGTATTCTTTGCTTCCGCCAGTCATGCTCACGTTAGATGGTTTGTTGACACAGAAAATCCGAAGGTTGAGAATTTCCAGCCGTGGTCGTTTTCAGATTTTGAAGTACAAGGCTGGATCGGATTTGCAATATTGCTCATCCTCATATCCATACTGCTTGATGGCTGGTTGCCCAAAGTGCCTGTCGTTAACACCAAAATCCGCCATGATGCCATGGAACTTATGCGTATTTTTGTGGGCATGTCCTTCTTGCTAACGGCCTATGAGGGCGCACTTATTGCGCCGCATTTGGAAGCTTATGGCGGTCTTGGAACATTCCTTGTCTTCCTTCAGGCTTTGATAGGCATCTTGTTGATAAGCAACAATTTTCTTCATTATGCTGCCATCTTGATAATGGTGTTATATTTGGGCGTATTGGTGAAATTTGGCTTCATCATGGCGCTGGAATATATCAACGTTATCGGCATCGCGCTGTTTTTACTTTTCAATTACATGCCCACCGAAAAACTGCGTGCGCGTTTTAAGCCCTACTCCGTTGATGTCCTGCGCATTTTCACAGGCATCGCGCTGGTTACATTAGGCGTAACAGAAAAGTTAACGGGCGCTATTTGGGGTGAGGCATTTTTGGCCGACTATCAATGGAATTTTCTACAAGCTTGGGGCTTTGAATTCTTTACTGACCGACTCTTCGTACTATCAGCAGGGGTGATGGAAGTTGTCTTTGGGGTCATCATGATCTTGGGAACAGTAACCCGCTTGAACACGTTGGTTTTGTCCTGTTTCATGTTGCTTTCGAACATAACCTTCCTCATTCAAGATAAAAGAGATGAGGCCATGATCGAAATCATCGGCCATATGCCAGTCATTGCAACTGCGGTAATCTTGATAATCCTGGGCTACGGACAACGCTTGAAAGTTTCCTCTCCTTTTGGCAAGAAAGCGCCGTCAGATTAAGGTTAGGATCAACTCAGGGCAGTCGCACGCCAGCTCAATGAACGCCCCAGAAAGACCTGCCAATATCAAACACCAGCTGAGAAATTTAATGAGTGTGTTGCAGTCATCAATTGAATCCACAGGACAAAGCGGTCATTCACCAGTCATAAAACGATCAGAAAAACAAATGAGCAAAAATCGAATGGTGGGTCTGGAGGGATTCGAACCCCCAACCAAGCGGTTATGAGCCGCTGGCTCTAACCGTTGAGCTACAGACCCGGTTG
>JAESSK010000015.1 GCA_016764155.1 Rhizobiaceae bacterium | reverse complement strand
ATTTAATATATACTTAACATGTTTTTTATTAAAGGATAGGGGTTATTTCTTCGCTGATGGCGCTCGCAATGTGCTGTTGGAGATGAGCTGCCTGATCCAGATAAAAAGAGGAGAGCGGTGAGTTCGCGACGTCCAATACATCTCAATCGAAAGACCGATCTTGAGCGGCATGTCGACCACTTCGAGTTTCTCTGAAAAGCTTCCGGCCATTCGCCTCGGAATTGTCGCCACTAGATCTGTTCCCACCAATAGCGGTTCAAGATCGCCAAGGCTGGGCAAATCGATCCGCGCTTCTATCGCTACGCCACGGTCTTCCAAATGATCGAGATATAAAGGGCGCCAACCCCCGCCATAGGTAATAAAGACGTGGTTTGCTTTTTCGTATTTCACCAGATTCAGCTTGGCTGAAGCAAGAGTATTGCCCCTGTCCATAACGCAACAATAGATATCGTCACAAACCCGCTTGCGATATATTTCATCGCCCCTTACGTCTGCCGGGCTCATAAGAATATCACATTCCCCACGTCGTAATTGGCGCTCGCCATCTGTTCCAGTTGCAATGACACGAACCTTTAGATCAGGAGCGTATTCCAGTAATTGGCCTAAAACCGAGGGAAGAATAACGGTTCGCTCATAGTAGTTACATGATATTGTAACCATCCCGGTAGCACTGGCCGGTTCAAACGGTTGCTCGGAAACCAGAGCTTCAAAAGATGCGATAATCGTCTGCACTTTTGAGACGATCTCTTCGCACCGGTCCGTCGCTGCAATTTTATTCCCTTGGCGCACAAAAAGCGGGTCATTAAAAGTTTCCCGCATCGTGTTAATTGTATAGCTGATTGATGACTGATTTTGGTCCAGAATTTGAGCAGCCGCTGAGAATGATCTGGTTTCGTACACCAGACACAATGTTTTGAGCGCGCGAAAATTCGTTAAAAGCGACGATTTTTCCAATGTTTGACACCAATTCCAGACCCACAGTTAGGTCAATTATAGGTTATCGGTAATTTCAATACCACCTATTGATTCAAGAATTTGCTCAAGCGATTTGACGCGTTTATAATCGCCGTTCATTGTACTTTCTTTGCCAATAGGAGCACGTCATGCAAGTTCCAAATGTTGAAAATGTTTCCATCGACGCACTTATGGATAATCCCTATCCAGCTTTTGAAGAGATGCGTAATCTAGCTCCGGTTGTGTGGGTTGAAAGTGCTAATATCTATCTTGTCACGTCCTTCGACGAGATTATGCAGGTTGAGCGACATCCTGAAATATTCACGTCCACCAATCCTGTCTCCTTGATGAATAAAGTCATGGGGCATTCGCTAATGCGCAAGGATGGTCAGGAACATAAACTTGAGCGCTCAGCCCTTGAGGCGACATTTCGACCTGGAACGGTAAAACGGCATTGGGAACCGCTCTTTCGCGAGATCTGTGATGGCTTAATCGATGAATTGTTAGCCAAGGGTAATACCGCAGAATTGTTCAATGATTTTGCTGCCCCCATGTCCTCAAANTGTTTGATGAAAATCATCGGCCTTAAAGGAATGGCGTGGCAGGATTTGGCGCTTTGGTCACAGTCTTTGATGGATGCCGTTGGCAATTATGGCAACGATCCAGACATCCATAANAANGGCCANATGGCATCAGATGCAATNGATATNGCAATTGATGAAGTCATTGACGATTTGCGCGCGAACCCTGATTTTTCTGCAATATCNTCTATGCTTCAAGCAGACCCACCGCTGGAATTGGANCAAATTCGCGCCAATGTAAAAGTGGCCGTTGGTGGNGGNTTGAATGAACCCAGAGATGCAATTTTGACCGCAATGTTTGGGTTGCTTAGCAATCCCGANCAACGAAAAGCTGTTGAAGATGATCCNTCNTTATACCCAAGGGTGTTTGAGGAATCCGTACGTTGGATATCTCCAATTGGAATGTATCCTCGCCGNGTTTCNGTNGATACCGAGCTTGGTGGTGTNTCCTTGAAAGCGGGCAGGCAATTGGGTGTNTGTGTCGGGGCTGCCAATAGAGATCCTGATAAATTCGAAAANCCNGACANCTTNGATATTTTNCGNGAAAAAGCACCCCATCTGGGNTTTGGTGCCGGGCCCCATTTTTGTGCAGGTACGTGGGTGGCCAAGATGATGGTTGGCGTTATTGCCGTACCTGATCTTATGAAGCGACTGCCCAACCTTGAATTATCNCNGGAAGANAAAGTTGAAATACGCGGCTGGGTATTCCGCGGTCCGGTTAATCTGCCGGTCACGTGGAAGTAGGGGAAACAGAATGATAAACATAATCTTTGAACAGCCTGACGGCGTCGAAAAACAGGTGACCGCTACCGAAGGCGCAAACCTTATGGAGGTAGCCGTTGCAAACGGGGTGACAGGAATAGTCGGCACCTGCAGTGGCTCAATGACATGTGGGTCTTGTCATATCTATCTGCCATCACAGATCATAGAAGAATTGGGAGCTATCGATGAGTTCGAGGATGATTTGCTAGAGTTCGCAGAAGTTGAACGCAAAGAGGGAAGCAGGCTAGGCTGTCAGGTAAAAGTTACCTCATCGATGAATGGAATGCGCGTCGAAGTACCTCAAAACCAGTGACGGTCCGCTATTAATTTCTAACTCATGACGGCGTCGAGTTTTGATTTGATGACCTGCGCCCGTGTTTCAGCCGCACGATAGACTCGTATTTGGTGGCATCAATGGTTCCTATATCTTCTACATCGATACTGATATTTTCTTTTTCCAATTTGCCAGGCAGTTCAACTGAATCTGCAGCAGCATCGGTAATCAAAGCATAACGATCACTGGAAATGCTATTCTTCATTATGCGATACAACACAATAATATCCNGACCAAAGTGATCGGTAGAGCCACGAAACTTGAAACGCGTGGTTTTTCCCCTATGCACNAAAATTTTGATATCCANCNCNTTGATATGCTGGCAGGCTTTGCATGGGCAAAGGTTGGATGCCATTAGGTGCTCCCGCTCAATATCAAACGCGTTGAAGATATTTACTAAGGTAGCACCGATAACCTGTTTNGAATGTTTNTCGGCATCAACAAAAAACAACACNGCATCCCCNTCGACTTTGGACAGTTCNGTGGTTTTTGTCGCTGCTTTTATCATCGCGTTTATCAATGAAAATATGATAAATTGGGCTGTCTGATCGGTAAAATGATTGCTGGCCATAAATCGGGTGTAGTGACTAATATCGGGTAGGATAAATATTGTATCGCGCGCCTGCGAGAGGCCTTGCCGATATGGAGCAGTATCATTTTCGATTTTTGCCGAGCGTTGTACCAAGTTGGTGGTTAAATAATTCTCTGCCCGTCTGCTGTGAAATCTGACCATAGAAAACACGGCTAGTAGAATTATGAACAGTCCGGCTAACGAAAACATGATGTTGGTGCTGTGTTGCCAATCATGCCACATATGCTCGTTCATCAGATCAATCAAAAGATAATCCAATCACTATCAATGCACGTGTGTTGTTGTGGTGAAATTGGAAAACGTCAGAACGGATTCTATATTTGTTCATAGCCGATTTCTCGTTTTTTCAAAGTTAGAGGATCCAACAAGCCGTGGATATATACGGCAAACGAATAGGAGCCCGCCATTGCTAGCGGGCTCCCTGTGGTCGATCTATTTCAATTCGATAACGGTCAGCTTGCCTTTNACCCGATCGGCAACAAATTCAATTGTCTCGCCGACTTCCATTTTTTCGAGCATGGCATCGTCTAACGTTCTAAACACCATGGTCATGGCTGGCATGCCGAGATCCTTGAGTTCCTCATGAATGATGGTCACCTTATGAGATTTCATATTGACCTTTTTCACGACACCCTTGGTAAATTCTGCCGCCATAACGCTAGAAGACAGCAGCGCAATTGCCACTGCAACGCCGATAGATTTCAAAAAGTATTTCATATTTTCTTCCTTCTTAATTGGCTGTTTTGAGTTANTGGCTTTCGGAAACCATAATGTCGCCCCTCATGCCTGAAGCNTAATGGCCGGGAATTANGCAGGCGAATTCAAAGCTGCCGCCATTGGTGAATTTCCAAATTATTTCTCCCTTTTTGCCGGGTTCTAGGCGCAGGGAGTTTGGATCGTCATGTTCCATCTCCGGGAATTTTTCCATCAAGACCTTATGCTTCATCACACCGCCATGATTATCGAGAACAAACTCGTGTTCNAGTTCACCCTTGTTTCTGATAGCAAACCGAATGGTTTGCCCCTTTTNGACATCNATCATTTTTGGGGTGAAAACCATCTCGCCATCGTCAGTTTCCTTCATNATTATGACGATGTTTTTTGTGGCATCTTGTCTTNTTCCGGGTTCACCAACNGCCATCGCATCGGCATGATGTCCATCTGTTGCGTCATGTCCGCCCATCATTTTTTTCTGTTCGTCGTGGCCGTGACTTTTTATANCGTCGTGCCCATGCATTTCTTTTTTTACTTCACCGTGACCGCCGGTATGGCTACCAGACGCAAATGCGTTTCCTGCAACCATAAGCAGNCCCGCTGTGAGAACGAGTAATTTTTTCATTGTATTCCCTTTCTGGAATTTGGGCATACGCCCGGTTTGGCGTTNAGCCATTGTCATTTGGTTTTGGGGTNATTTTTGTTTTGGCATCAGCNGCCTTCGCGTGGTCAGGCAACTCGCCGGTCCACTCATAGGCCTGTGTTCCNGGTGGGTTTTTGTACCANCCCGGATCTGAATAATCGTNGGCTCCNATNCCCTCACGAACCTTCACCACTGAGAACATNCCGCCCATNTCAATNGGGCCNTATGGTCCCCATCCGGTCATCATCGGAGTGGTATTATCTGGAAGCTCCATCTCCATGACACCCATATCCGCCATACCAGCCGTGCCCATTGGCATATACTCTGGTTGCACTTTGCGGATTTTCTTGGTGACTTCGGATTTGTCGACGCCAATAAACGTCGGCACATCATGCCCCATCGCATTCATGGTGTGGTGGGATTTATGACAGTGGATTGCCCAATCACCGGGGTTATCGGCGACGAATTCATAGGCCCGCATACCGCCCACAGGAATGTCGATTGTCACCTCAGGCCAACGGGCTTCCTTGGGAACCCAGCCGCCGTCAGTACAGGTAACTTCAAAATCATAACCATGCATATGAATGGGATGGTTGGTCATTGTGAGATTACCAACCCGAACCCGAACACGATCGCCCTTATTGACGACTAATGGATCAATATCCGGAAATATCCGGCTGTTCCAACACCATAGATTGAAATCATTCATGGTCATGATTTTGGGAACATAAGACCCCGGATCAATGTCGAATGCGTTCAGCATAAAGACGAAATCACGATCGACCGGCATGAAATTTGGATCTTTTGGATGCACAATGAACATGCCCATCATCCCCATCGCCATCTGCACCATTTCATCCGCGTGAGGGTGATACATAAAGGTGCCACTTTTTACGAGATCGAATTCATAGACATAGGTTTTTCCCGGCGGAATACCCGGATGGCTTAGACCACCAACACCATCCATGCCTGATGGCAGGATCATGCCATGCCAGTGAACCGTTGTGTGTTCGGGAAGTTTGTTGGTAACGAAAATCCGAACGCGGTCTCCCTCGACAGCTTCAATAGTAGGCCCCGTTGATTGGCCGTTATAGCCCCACAGATAGGCGGTCGTACCCTCAGCAAGTTCGCGCTCGACGGGTTCGGCAATCAGGTGAAATTCCTTCACCCCGT
>JAESSK010000014.1 GCA_016764155.1 Rhizobiaceae bacterium | reverse complement strand
TCGGCCACGTTCAAATCGCCGCAGCGCCGGACCGCATGGAGCCCGATCACGGTGATGTGGATTATCCTGTCGTTTTGAGGGAGCTTGAAGCGCTGGGTTATGATGGCTTTTTCGGTGCAGAATATGCGCCGCGCGGCACGACTGACGAGGGCCTCGGCTGGCTGGCCGATATGCGTAAATANAAGTCGTAATTATATAATGACAGCCGCGACAGAACCGGTTTAGGGTTCGCTTTTATTCAGTGTGATTAGAAGCGGGTTCCAAAATGAAATCTCATGTAAAAGCGGTTGTGATCGGTGGCGGCGTCGTTGGTTGTTCAGTGCTGTTTCATCTGGCCAAAGCCGGATGGANAGATGTGTTGCTGATCGAGCGCTCGGAACTGACATCGGGTTCGTCATGGCACGCTGCCGGTGGGTTTCACACCCTCAATGGCGACCCCAATGTGGCAAAACTCCAAGCCTATACGGTCTCGCTTTATAAGGAACTTGAAGAAATTTCCGGCCANTCTTGCGGNNTGCATTTNACCGGCGGNGTGATGATGGCNGATAGCCCNGAGCGCATGGATTTTCTGCGCCTTGCTCACGCCAAAGGCCGTTGCCTNGGNATNGAAACCGAACTGATCACCCCNTCNGAAGCCAANGAAATGTTCCCNCTCATGGACGAAACCNACTTNGTTGGTGCCATGTGGGANCCGGTCGANGGNCATCTCGATCCGTCAGGAACCACCCANGCTTATGCCAAGGCCGCAAAAAAATTGGGCGCTTCGATCGAGCTGCGCAACCGTGTGGTTGAAATCACCCAAGATGCTGATGGGCTTTGGAATGTGGTGACAGAAAAAGGCACGGTGAAATGCGAGCACGTGGTCAATGCGGGNGGNNTNTGGGCNCGCGAAGTCGGGCGCATGGTTGGTCTGGAACTGCCGGTTNTGGCNATGGAACACATGTATCTNCTCACCGATGATATGCCGGAAGTNATGGAATANAATCAATCCAGTGGCCGCGAANTGGTNGGCGTGATTGATTTNAANGGNGAGATTTATACCCGTCAGGAAGGCAATGGCATCTTGCTTGGAACCTATGAAAAAGCTTGNAAACCTTGGTCGCCCAATCAAACCCCGTGGGATTTTGGCCACGAATTATTGCAGCCTGATATCGATCGCATCACACCTTCGCTGGAAGTTGGTTTCAAACATTTCCCGGCGCTGGAAAATGCCGGCATCAAGCAAATCATCAATGGCCCGTTCACCTTCGCGCCCGATGGCAATCCGCTGGTTGGTCCGGTTCAGGGCTTGACCAATTTCTGGTCGGCTTGCGCGGTGATGGCCGGGTTCTCCCAAGGGGGAGGCGTTGGTCTTGTTCTTTCCAACTGGATGGTTCACGGCGATCCGGGCCATGATGTATTTGGCATGGATGTGGCACGCTACGGCGAATGGGCTACCTTGCGTTATACCAATGCCAAAGTGCGCGAAAATTATTCCAGCCGCTTTTCTATCCGCTTTCCAAACGAGGAGCTGCCCGGCGCAAGACCGCAACAAACCACGCCGCTTTACGATATCATGGTGCGCGATAATAACGCCGTTATGGGTGATAGCTGGGGTCTGGAAACACCGTTGTGGTTTGCCCCGAAAGGCAGCGAAGCAAAGGACATTCTGTCTTTCCATCGTTCCAATGATTTTGAACATGTGGGCAATGAAGTGCGCGGTGTGCGTAATTCCGTTGGTGTCACGGAAATCGCTAATTTTGCTAAATACGAAATTTCAGGTCCGAATGCCGAAAGTTATTTATCCGGCTTAATGACCAATACAATGCCAAAAATTGGACGCTTGGTTTTGACACCTATGCTGAACGAAGCCGGCAAACTTATTGGTGATTTCACAATTGCTAAGGCGGCTCAAGATCGCTTCGTAATCTGGGGTTCGTCAGCTGCGCAAATTTATCATATGCGCTGGTTCGAACAGCATTTACCTGAAGATGGAGGCGTTAGAATTCACCGCTTTGATCAAACCATGGTTGGCCTTTCGATCGCTGGTCCCAATGCTCGAAAAGTGCTTGAGAAACTTTGCGATGAGGATGTATCAAACGATGGCCTGCGTTTTATGGACTATCGCGAGATGGCTGTGGGCGGAGCGCCGTGCCGGGTAAACCGGATCACCTACACAGGCGATCTTGGTTATGAAATCTGGATGGAACCTGCTTACGAACGCAAAGTCTATTTTGCGATTAAAGAGGCAGGTGAAGAGTTCGGCATCATTGATTTTGGCATGCGGGCGCTTTTATCCATGCGGCTTGAGAAAAATTTCCCCACATGGTTTGCCGAATTACGCCCAATCTACGGCGCCTATGAAGGTGCTATGGACCGTTTCGTCAAACTCTCTAAAAACGATTTTATCGGCCGCGAAAAAGCCGCTGCTGAACATGCGGATGGCCCGAAACTGCGCCGTGTATCCTTTATCATTGAAGCAGACGATGCCGATGTTATGGGCGATGAACCCATATGGGCAAAAGTTGGGGAGAATGGCCCCACTGCCGTAGAGCCACCTCACAGTTTTGGCGCGCCACGCTTCGATGCTTCCGGCAAGGAAACAGCAAAACCTGAAAGCCAACGCGACGGTGAATGGCGTGTGGTGGGTTGGGTCACCTCCGGCGGCTACGGCCATTTTGTCGAAATGTCTTTGGCTCAGGCCTATTTGCCCGCAAGCCTTTCTGAGCGTGGCGAAGAAGGCCTTTTNGAAATTGAAATTCTNGGCGTTCGTCGTCCGGCAAAAATTGCNNTTGATCCACCCTTNGATCCATCAGGTTCAAAAATGCGCAGCTAATTCACTTTTTCTTGGNGGAGTATTTCACCAAAGCAGGAAGCAANAATACGCAGGATAGAGCGCTGAATATCAACGTCATAGCTAGAAACTCCTCCCAACCGATGGGTTCTCCCAGAACCCAAGCACTGGAAAAAACACCAACTACTGGCACGGAAAGTGTGCCGATGGCTGCGATGGCCGCTGGAAATAGATGCACAACCTTGAAATATGCCCACTGGCAAAGCACCATTGGCATAACAAAGAGGTAAGCCAACGCAATAATTGCCCGATCACTTAGCAGCGTCATATCAGGAATAGGTTCCAGCATGAGCGCGCCCGGTATCATTACAATTGCCCCGATTAGCAATTGCCAACCAGAAAGGGCAATGATGGGGGATGTCCATTTGTGCTTTTTGAACAAAACTGTACCAAATGCCCAGCAAACAGCGGCTCCTAGCATAAACAGGGCCCCGATTGGCGCAACTTGCAGGACCACCAGATCAGAGCCAATCAGCACTGCTAATCCGGCGACACCCAGAATTAACCCCATCAGTTTATAGCGGGTCATCGCCTCACCCAGCATAAAAATACTTAGCAGTGCCGCCCAAACGGGCATGGTGAAAGCAATGATGGAGGCGCGACCCGCAGGCATGAGCGCAATGCCGTATCCGGTGAGTATGTGCCACCCGATGATGTTAAAAATGGCACATATTACCATTGGTCGCATATCGGATTTGGCTAAGCGAATGGTGCCGTTTGCGAAATAAGTAATAGTCAGCAGTCCAAAAGCGCCTGCTGATACACTCATGGCGCGAAACCACCATACGGGTAGTTCTTCCAGGGCAATCTTCATGCCTGGCCAGCTAATGCCCCAAAAAATTCCAATTATTGCGAGTAGAAAAAAACCCGAAAGCGGCAGGGCAGGCGATGATATCGAATTTTCTTGAGATTTCATGCTGNGTTCTGCCCCTAAANCAAATTTCTCAGTTGAACCATCGCGGCNGGGCGAATCAGACTACCCGAATCNGTTTCAAGCATTAGTTCNTCGCTACCGCGATTGGCGGCACCNGCNAGAATTTCAAACACCGANGCACTGGTTCTTTGCAGGNTTTGTTCATTCGTCATGCCGGATAATTTGTGAGCCAGAAAAACNGCNGCAATCAAGTCTCCCGTNCCNTTNGGAGCGTTTGGGATTAGNCGNTGTTCAGCCATCATCGCCGAATTTTNGCTCACTANCAGATTGGCAATGTTGTTTTTCATAAAGGCGCTGGCGGAAGTCACCAGTACTTCTTTTGGCCCCAAAGAACGGGCAGCCGCAGCCTCTTCATTGGCATTTGCAAGGGAGTGTTTTCCCGTCAGCCACTCAAGCTCAAATTTATTGGGAGTGGCAATGTCGCACAAGGGTATGAGATGATCCTTGATCGCTTTTGCGGTAGTCTCTGGCACGTAAAGCCCGCCTGTATCGCCCAATACCGGGTCGCAGACATAGGTTATGTCGGGTGAGTTTTCCTTAAGTGTCGCAATCAGCGACGCTATCCCGTGAACTTGCTCCTCATCGGCCATATAGCCGGTGAGAATGCCACCAATCTCGCCAATCCATTTGGCTTGGCGAATATCTTGTAAAAATGCCAAAAATTGTTTCGCATCCGGTACAATACGTGTTGAGGGCCCATGTCCAGGATGCCAAGGCAAAATTACCGTTGGCACGGACCAGACTGGATACTGCAAAATTTCCAAAGCAAAAGTGCTGGCACGATTACCCACAGTACCACGTGCCACATGGCTGGAAATAGCTAAAACGGATTTTTTCTGCATTTTGGCGTCGCCCTAGAAATAAGTTACAGCCAAATAAATTGTAAGCCCGATAACCGCGATAATGCCAAGCCCCCGGCCAATTTTTTTGCCTAAGAGTTCGATGGGATCATTTTCATCAATTTCGGCCCCGGCGGCTTTCGCAATTTTAGCCATGGTAGAGGTGCCGATTGTTTCAGATTGTTGCTGCAGTCTATCGAGATCGCGCAGAGCTTCCTGTTGTTTCTCAACCATTTTGTCTCTGCGTGTGGTATTTCTCATTCCGTTAGCCTTTGGTAAGGAAAACAACTCATCGGCTATTTAACCCTATGATTCTCGGCAATGCAATCAGGCCATGGTTTTGAGGCTGCAGAACTCCGATATTCGTTATGTTTGAAGCTGATATTTTGTACAAATGAGAAATACACAGCAATTTTATGGTGTGGTTTTTTGCAATTACAACGAATGAGGGAGTATAAAAACGCCATTCCCCGGCGAAAGATCCTCCAAGATTTTACGATTACAGAGACCTAATAAGTAAAACTGAACGAAATTTGCAAAATTTTGAATTTGAAGTTTTCTTTCAAAGCAAAAAGGAAAAATCTCAGTTGCTTTCGTCAATAAATATGATTCGATGAATGATCAATATTATGATTAGTTTTGTAACCAAAGAAAAAATCTTCACTACAATTAATACACTGTTGATGCCGTTTTCAGCTCTACTTCTCGGAGAGATTGGGGGTGAAATTTTACGGTTTGCGCTGGCTTGGGAAGCTGTTAGCTTGATTCTTAATGTCACATTCTTAGCTCTGATTAAAGACAAGCTAGGCAATAAATTTTCATTTGGTTTCAATGGACGGGAGGGTCTTTGCTAAATGGCGGGTTCAATTCCTGTATCTGAATCGACGTCCAATGATTCAGCCGATGAAGCAATGTCCTATTCTGGCAAGAAGGGCATTTGGAGCTGGATGCTGTTTGACTGGGCCGCCCAGCCTTTCCACACACTCATCATCACGTTTGTTTTCGCTCCCTATTTTGCCTCGGCGGTAGTGACTAATCAGTCCGCGGAAGCATTGTTAAATTTGGTCGGGCTTGGNTTTATGTTTGATCCGGCAAACGCAGATGCGGGTGCCGGTGGTCAGATAATTTGGGGACTAGCTATCGGTGTTGGCGGTGTAATAATTGCCTTCAGTGCTCCAATACTTGGCGCAATTGCCGACGCCACAGGTCCGCGAAAGCCATGGATCGGGGTTTTTGGTCTTTTTGGTGCTTTCGGCTGCTGGTCTCTTTGGTATGCAGTGCCTGGCCTTGAAAATCTGAATTTCATTGTCCTTTCCATCATTGTCACTCTGATCGGGTTTGAATTTGCAACGGTCTTCAATAACGCCATGATGCCTGATTTGGTGCCNCGTTCCGAACTGGGCAAACTTTCTGGTTCCGCGTGGGGGCTCGGCTATATAGGCGGCCTACTGACACTGATAATCATTCTAGGCTTTTTCGCAGGCAATCCTGATAGTGGCAAAACCATATTGGGTGTCGCGCCACTTTTTGGATTTGACACCGACTTGCGTGAGGGNGATAGGTTTGCTGGCCCGTTCACGGCCGTTTGGTTCCTCGTTTTTATGATTCCAATGTTTATGTTCACACCGGACATACGCAAAAATGTAGCGACCAAGGGNGCTGTTAAAAGGGGGCTGTCAGAGCTTTTTGCCACTCTAAAAAGTCTGCCCCAACGAGAAAGCTATTTCAATTTTTTGCTTTCAAGCATGTTNTACCGNGACGCGCTNAACGGACTTTANACTTTNGGCGGCATTTATGCCGCGCGGGTGCTTGGCTGGTCGATCATTGATATCGGTATTTTTGGCATCATCGCCAATGTTGCTGGCGCATTTGGTGCAGGGATTGGCGGACGTATCGACCAAAAATGGGGCCCGCGCCCGGTGGTCTTGTGGACGATTGTCGTTCTGACGCTTGCTTGTATTACGATCGTTTCTACCTCACGCACACAGGTAATGTTCATGCAGATTGTGGCAGATGGTCAATCATCAATGCTCCCTGACATTATCTTCTATATCTGTGGCGCCATTATCGGTGCGGCAGGTGGAGCCTTGCAGGCTTCCTCGCGAACCTTGCTGGTTGATCAGGTGCCNCGCGAAAAAATAACAGAAGCATTCGGCCTGTTCGCTCTCTCGGGCAAGGCAACCGCTTTCATCGCGCCTTTTTCGGTTGCCTGGGTAACGGCCATGACCGGTAGCAATCGGTTGGGAATAACACCCATTATCATCCTCTTTATCATCGGCATTTTCCTGTTGACCCGCGTCAACGGAAAAAAGGCTTGAGNTAAATCCCTATTGCATCTGNTGTAATTGCTTCCTATCTGGGAGTGAGTTGAAACGATTTGGGGCAAAGATTCGTGATCATTCAGGCAGCAAGGCTCGCGGCAAGCCAGATATTCGCACCGCAATTCCGACCGATAATGTTGAAATCCCTTGGCCTTACGCTTTTGTTAGCCATTGCCTGTTGGCTCATGCTGAACAGCGCAATAACGGTTTTTGTTTCGCCAATGCTTAGTGAGTGGCCGTGGGTTTTAACCGCCATTATCTGGATTATGGGCGTTGGCCTGTTTATCGGGGCAGGCTTTCTTTTGGCTCCGGTTACAGCGATTTTTGCCGGTCTGTTTCTTGATGATGTGGCCGAACATGTGGAAACGAATGTCTACCCACAAGACGGGCCTGGCACGCCTGTACCCATTGGTGAAGCGATCTGGTTNGCACTGAAATTTACCGCCGTAATTATCGGAGCAAACCTTTTCGCGCTGATGCTGGTCNTGATCCCGGGTGTNAATTTCGTCGTATTTTTTCTGGTCAACGGNTATTTGNTGGGNCGTGAATATTTCACNTTCGCAGCCATGCGCTTCCGCTCGGAAAAAGAAGCCAAAGAACTTCGGGCAGCAAATTCNACCGCCATTTTTATGGCNGGCATGGTCATCGCCGGTTTTATGGCAATCCCAATTCTGAACCTGCTAACCCCGATCTTCGCTGCAACCATGATGGTGCATCTGCATAAATCTGTTTAGGCGGTTTCCCTTGCATGTTTCTCTCTGCATCCACCACGCCGTAGGCGGGAGCGAAGAGCGACCGGCGCTAATGCGCCGCGCCCTCGCAGGCCTGAGCGAAGCGAAGATATGCCGTGAGAGCAAACTAACCGCGTGAGAGCAAAATAATTATCCGATAGGATAAGCTACGTCGCAGGATTTTTCCTTTGATTTGCAAAGGTCCGCGATGATGCAAATTTCGCATTTTGGTGCGCGGGCGACGCAGGTATACCGCCCATGCAATATCAGCCAGTGATGGGCGTGAAATAGATATTCCTCTGGAATAATCCGCATCAAAATTGTTTCCACATCATCGGGTGTTTTTGCCGGTGCCAGCCCCATTCGGGTGCCGATGCGCAAGATGTGGGTATCCACCGCCATAGTCGCTTCGCCAAAGGCCATGGAAAGTACCACATTAGCGGTTTTTCGCCCGACCCCTGGTAGCATGACCAGTTCGTCACGGGTACGCGGCACCGTGCTGTTGAAGTCCTCAATCAGCATTCACAAATAGCGCATTATTCACTACCTTCGGTGGTCTGTTTTTTCGTCGTGTGTAGTCATACTGAAAGCCTGATATTCAGCATT